>JAUWJC010000233.1 GCA_030607895.1 Pirellulales bacterium | reverse complement strand
CTTGAAAGCATAAAATCGTACGGCACCGAGGTGTCGGTCATTACGTAGTCGATCTGGGCCTCGGCACACGCGCGGCGGTACGTCTCGATGAACTTCCCCAGGTGTTCGACATACGTGTCTCGCACATAGGCCGGGTCGACCTGGAGCCGCTCGTTCGTCTCCATGTCACGAAACGCAATCACCTCGCGGAACGGGAACTCGATCTCCGCCTTGTCGAACACGTGGAACAAAATCACCTCGTGGTGCCGGTGCCGAAAGTGGTGCAACGCCCGGATCACAGCCTCCGGCTCGTCGTACAGGTCGCTTATCAACACGATCAGGCAGCGACGCTTGAAACGGTTCGCCAACTTGTGCAATGTCTCGGCTACGTCCGTTTGCTTGCCCGGGGTGATCGACTCCAGGCGGCGCATCATCTCGTTGAAGTGTCGCGGCGAACTTCTGGCAGGCATGTCGAGCTGTATCTGCGTGTCGAACGTCGTCAGCCCCACCGAGTCCTGCTGCCGTGTCATCAGGTACGACAACACTGCGGTCAGATATGCACAGTAATTGAACTTCGTCAGGTTGCCGTCGTGGCTGTAGCCCATCGAACCGCTAACGTCCAAAAGTATAAGGACACGCATGTTCGTCTCTTCCTCGGACTGTTTGATGTACAGCCGGTCGGTGCGCGCCAACATGCGATAGTCGAGGTGCCTCGGATCGTCGCCGGCGGTGTACTCGCGGTGCTCGGCGAACTCGACGCTGAACCCCTTGTACGGGCTGGAGTGCAACCCGGTGATGAAGCCCTCGCCCACACCCCGGGCAACCACCGAGAGGTTTTTCACCCGGGCAAGCGCCGAAGGTTCAAGGAATTGATATCCGGTTTGTGGGCTCATGGAAAGGAAAAAAGGAAGGAAAAAGGGGAAAGGGGGAAAAAGGGGAAAAAGGGAAAAACGTTAGTGGGTGATTTCTACTCTTCTGAAGGAAAAAGGGGAAAGGGGGAAAAAGGGGAAAACGTTAGTGGGTGATTTCTACTCTTCTGGGGTCGAGTGTGAAGTCGGAGAAATTGGCCAATAGACCGACTTGCCTGCCAAGGGCCTTCACGTACGATCTGACTTGTGCATAGTGCTTCTTGTGGAGGGTTTCGACGGTCTTTAGTTCCACGACGAGTTCGTCTTCAATCAGCAAGTCGATTCGATGGGTGCCGATTGGCTTGCCCTTGTATTTCAGGTGTACTTCCTTCTCCGTGTCGAACCGAATTCCTCGCTCGGCCAACTCTATTTCCATGGCCCGATGATACACCTTTTCGATAAACCCCGGCCCCAAGGTCTTGTGAACCTCGATCATCGCCCCGATGACCTTGAACGTAAGATCGTTCAACTCATTCTTCTCCATTGTATCCTCCCCATCAAAATCGCGACCACCGGTCGCGGCTTTATGCCCTTCGCCAAGATACCGGGCCGACACGGCCCGGCTCCGTTTCCTTTTCCTTCTTCTTTTTCCCAACCACTCCACCGCCCACTGCAATTTACTCCGCCCTTTCCCCTTTTCCCCTTTCCTCCCCCTTTTCCCTCCCCTTTTTATTATCGCAGTTGAAACCTCTTCCGCAGTATCCACTCCGCCGTCAACACGCCCACAAATAACAGCCAGAACAGGGGCGGCCAGTAGAGTTGTTTTTCCAGATAGACGCGTTTCTTGCGTTGTGTCCGATCGAGTTGATCGATAAGGTGATCGGCCGTGGTGATATGCACGTAGCGGCCGCCCGTATCGGAGGCAATGCGGCCGAGCATCTTGTCGTCGAGGTCGAGTTTTTCGAACTCGAGGTTCGGCCGGCCGACTTCAACTTGAATCTTCTCGCTCTCGAGCGTCAATTCGGCAACACGGCCTTCGACCACGACTTCATACGCCCCGGCCGCCTTGGGCTCGAAGCTTCCGCTGTAATGCCCACCCGGGCCGGGAACGACCGACAAGTCAACTTTTTCAGGCCGGCCGGAATGGCCGCGAATCTTGGCCGTCACCTTGGCGTCGTCGGTGCCTTCGCCCCGTTCGTCTCGCACGACGGCCGAGATGCGGATCGGCTCTTCCGGCTCGTAGTAGGCTTTGTCGGTACTGCCGGTAATGCCCGCCTTCGCCTCCACCGCACCCGATCGGCCCGCCAGCCAACGAACCATCTGCCCCCAAAACCGCAAGAAGGGCGACTCCTGATCCAACGCGCGGGGCCCCTGCTGCCATTTTCGAGTCGTATCGCCGGAGAAGACTGCCGTGCGGCCTTTGCCCACCGGCTGGACGGCCAGGACGGGCATCGAATTCGGATCGACCGGGCAAATGGCCAACACGGTGGCCCCGGCCCGCGGGCCTTCTACCCGGGTGCAACCGTCAAGCGGCGGCAACCCGGCTACCTTCGCCGTGCCCGTCTTGGTTGGGAAGAAGCCGCTGATATTTGCGAAGATAGGATGTCGGGCACCGTCCGGCGTGAGTTGCGGCAGGAACAGATCGGTAATCTGGCCGATTTCACGCGACCCCAACCGCACGGGCAGCAGATCACCCAGCGGCGTGCCGGCGTATCCACCCGGCCCCAGACTATGATAACCACCAAGCATCACCAGCCCCGCCCCATTGCGGATGCGCTTGGCGAACAACTCCTGGTGCTGGGGGCGAATGTAGCTGTTGTCCAGGTCGCCGATTATGAAGACGTCGAACTTGTTGACCATTTCCTCGTCGGCGGGGATTGCCGTCAGTTCGAGCCCCTCGATGTTCGACCGTCTCAGAAAGACATTCGGCCGCGTTTGCACCAACGCGCAGAACTCCAGGTCCGGGTCCTTGGCCAGAAATCGGTCGACCAGCGCGCCGTATTCCGCCCGAAGCGTTCCCTCGACGTACAGCACCCGGATGCCCGGCTCGACAACCAGCGTGACGGCCGAGCGCTGGTTATTCTCCTCGATCTTCTCCTCGCTCGCCGGCGGGACCTGGACGGTGTAAGTGTGCGTACCCTTGACGGTGGGGCGGAACTCGAACGTAACCTCCTGCGACCCTTCGATTTCATCCAGCGTCAGTTCGGCCTCCTCGATTGTCTTGCCGTCGTCCTGCAAGAGCACCTTGACCACCCGGCCGGCCAGGCCGATCCCCTCGACCGACGCCTTGATCTGGGCCTTGTTGTTCAGCATCATTCGGTCCGGGCAGTCCATGCCGGTCACCTGGATGTCGCGATAGGAGACGTTGCTCCGCAGGCTGGCCCCGACGCCCACCGTGTGGACGGGAATGCCCATCTTCACGGCGACTTCCAACGGGTTTCGGGCGGAGTTGTGAACCCCGTCCGACAGCATAATCACCGCCTCGACATCCTTGCGAGGAAGTTTCTTGGCCGCCGCAACCAACGCACGGGAAAGCGAGGTGGCCTTGCCGTCGGGTGAAAGAGTGGGTAACGCTTTCACGTCCTCCATCGATCGGGCACGCTCGGAGAACTCGATCAGGTGCAGGTTGAAGTCGTCCTGCATCTTCTCCCACCACTTCTGGACCTGCTGCCGGGACCGATTGAACCGCGTTACGCCCGAGGCGTCGTCCGAAATGCTCATCGACGACGAACTGTCCAGAAGGAAGATTAGCGCGGGCCGTTCCGTAAGATCCTTGTGGTAGCTGAACACCGGCCGGAACAGCAGAAGCACGATCAGCAAGATGGCCACAATCCGCAGTGCCAAGAGCGTCTGCCACTCGGCCCGACGCAGCATTCCGAAAGCCCGATAATAAAAGAGGCCCGAGAGCAAAATAGCCGCCCCAGCCACCGCCAGCATGGTGGTAACGCCGTAGCCTTGCTCCAGGGTGATGTTGAACACGGGGGAACGACTCCCTGACACAAAGCCGCGACCGGTGGTCGCGACAAAACGATGTAGGGTGGGCATCGCCCACCAGACGATTGCAAGTGGTTTTGGTGGGCGATGCCCACCCTACGCACTCTTGGGGCGGTATCGGGCGGCTTTTCGCTTGCCCTCTTCCAGCGCCTCTTCCCCCAGTTTAATCAGCTTTGTGTAGTGAAGCGACTTCAAATCCTCCCCGATCTTGCCCTTCTGACGCTTGTGCAAGAAGAAGCGGAGCGGCTTGACGTGCGGGCGGTACTCACCCGGCTCGGGTGGCTTCGCCTCGCCCGGCTTCAAGTAGACGATTCCCGACAGCGGACCGCTGATCTTGCGGCCGTCGCGGAGCGTTATCGTATACAGACACTCCCGGGTCGGGTATGTGCGGCCGGTGTAGTACTTCTCGTCCAACGCCAGTTCCTTGAACCGCCACTCCTTCTCGATCCATTCCTTCTTCACATGGCACTCGATCTGCTTCACCACCCTAAGCGGAACCTCCCGCTGACGCTGGAGCGATTCGTCGAATATCTTCAGCCGCTTATCCCGCGTCAGGTAAATCCGACCGACCGCGATCTTTCCGTCGGAGGTCTCGATGTAACCCGCAAGGGCGTCCTCTCGTTCGGTCGGCCTGGTGCCGAACGGGTTGATCGTGGGTGGCTCGGCGGCACCGTACAATCCGCCGGCTCCGCAAAGGGCCGTCCAGACAACCAGCAGGCCACAATAAGAACGACACATTATTCTCTCTCCAAGTTTCGCAAATATTCCCGTTTAGCCGGCGTGCTTGCACGCCGTGTTGCAATCTTGCCGATGGACATCAATCCCACGGCGTGCAAGCACGCCGGCTAAACAGTTCCTTTTTACTCGAAAGGCCGCTTCGATGCACCTACCGGTTGGCCGACGGAGCGACAAAAACGGCCGATTCTCCCCTCCGAGGAGAGAAATGGGGAATAAGCGGCCCGGATCTCACCGAACTTGGAAAAGGGAGGACGTACGAACGTGAACCGGTACGGTGGATGCATTGCCGACCCCCCGATGGGTCGCAAGCAAGGCTTGTTTTTGGCCCCTCCTCTTGACAAGAGTGTCTCAACCTCGGCAAAATGAACAAGAGAAAGTAGGTTTCCGCGGTCAGTCTGTATGATGCCAGGGTTGGTGTTGGCTGGCTTTCCGTGGTTTACAAATAGAGATGTAGGGTGGGCACTGCCCACCGACACGTGATATCTTGTGGTGGGCACTGCCCACCGACACGTGATATCTTGTGGTGGGCAATGCCCACCGACACGTGATATCTTGTGGTGGGCAATGCCCACCCTACACAAATCAAACGGTCGAATTACAAAGGGAGAAGGGAGCGTGATCTGATGAACCGAGGCGATCTGTCCCGTCGGAAATTCCTGGAAAAGGTCGGGGTGACCTATGCGGCAGGCGGCGCTGCGGGAGGTTTGGGTGTGCCGGGGCTCGCGTGGGGGGCGGAAAACTCCGGGCCGATCGACTGCGGTCCGCCACCCAAGGCCAAGGCCCAGCACCGCACGGGCGGCGAATCGTTCGCTCCGTTGCCCCTGCCGGTCACTCCGTTGCGTCGGACCGAAAAGAAGCGGCCGCCCAGCCCGCCGGCTCTAATCGGCAAAATGGCCATGGGCCCCATCCGCGGGATCACCAGAAACGGAAAACGCGTCCCGCAGCGCGACTGGATGACCGACCCGGCCGACGTCAACACGCTGTTGCGATGGACCAACCAGAAGTTGGGGATTAACTACCGCTCGATCGAATCGGAGTTCGCCCATTTCTCTTACGATCCCCGCGAGTTGCCGGCAATTCTGTTTGCCGGTCACAACAAGTTCGAGCTTAGCGACGAGGTACGGTCACATCTGGCCCGATACGTCCAAGACGGCGGCATGATTCTGGGCGACGCCTGCTGCGGCTGGAACGACTTCACTGAGTCGTTCCGCCGGGAGATCAAGTTGATCTTCCCCGGCCGGCCGCTCCGCAAGATGCTGCCCGAAGAGCGGTCTTCTCGTCCTACTACAAGATGAACACCTTCACGTACAAGAAGGCGGACGGGTCGACCTACGTCGAGGCGCCTTGCCTGGAGTCGATCGACTTTGGCTGCCGTAGCGGCGTGATCTTCTCGCCCTGCGACCTTACCTGCGGCTGGGACGGCCACGAACACCCGCGCGGCACGCGCGTGGTAATCGAGGAAGCCCGGCAGGTCGGCGCCAATATCGTGACCTACCTGCTAGGCACATATCAGCTTGGCCGGTTCCTCAGTTCGACGAAGGTTTACCACGAGGCCACCGCTCCGAGCCGCGACGACTTCATCTTCGCCCAACTCAAGCACGAGGGCGACTGGGACCCCGACCCCTCGGCCGTCCACAACCTGCTGAAGCATGCTCGCGACAACTCCACCCTGGAGGTCAAATTCAAGCGGGAAAACGTCTCGCTGAAGGACCCCAAGGCGGCAACCTATCCGCTGATGTACATGACCGGGCACCGCGAGTTCCATTGGAACCAGGACGAGGCGGGCCGATTGCAGCGTTACTTGAAGGCGGGCGGGGTGCTGTTTGCCGACGCCTGTTGCGGCCGGATGTCGTTCGACATGGCCTTCCGCCGCGAAATCGCCAAGGTCTTCCCCGAGCACAAGCTCCAGCGGATACCCTTGGACCACCCGCTGTACCACTCCCATTACGACATTCGGCAGGTCGGCTACACGCCCCGGGTGCGCGAGGATTTCGGCGAGATGAACACGCCGGAGTTGGAGGGGATCATGCTCGACGGCCGGCTGGCGGTAGTTTACAGCCGGTTCGACTTGGGTAACGGTTGGGAGCAGTTCCCGCACGCCTACAGCTACGGCCTGAAGGACGAGCCGGCCCTCGAAATCGGCACGAATATGATCGTGCACGCGATTACGCACTGAGTAGTGGGTAG
>JAUWJC010000290.1 GCA_030607895.1 Pirellulales bacterium | reverse complement strand
GCCAGGGGTGGGTCCAGGGATTCCAGGTGGGATATGTGGCCGAAGCAACCGAAACGACCAACAGCACCAAGGCCAGGCCGCGGGTCCATGCCCGGCGACTCATTGCGTCGGCGGCGGGAAGCATCGCCAGGAGCCACAACGGGGTACACCAGAACATCCAGCGCAGCCCGCAGGTCATGCCGCCGTAGTTGCGGTCGCCGAGCGGTCGCAGCAGATAGAAGACCAGGCACGCCGCCGACACCGCGCCGATCAGCAAGGCCAATTCCCGCAGGCCCTGCTCCCGTCTTGACAGCCACATAACCAGACCGCCGGCGCTTAGCAGCCAGACGGGAGTCAGCGAGAATATTCCATGGTGTCCGACCAGTACGTGCAAGGCATACACGGCACGCGACGGCTCACCCCGGTCGATGCCCACGCGGTTGTTCCAATAGCTTTCGTATTGCTTGCCGTTGCGTTCGTAAGTGTAGTCGTACCAGTTATCTCCTTCGCCCCGGTGCATGTAGGGCGGGCGGAGACTGTGGTGAGCGATCCAGTTGGTGCCGAAGAAGCCGGCCGCCACAATAATCGCCGCGGGCGCAAATCCCAAAACGGTCTGACGCGGCGCCCGCCACAACAACCCGGCGCCGATTGCGGCAAACAGGACAGCAGCCGGCAGCTCGTTGGCGGCCATCAGCGCGGAAAACAACCCGGCGACGAAGAAGTACCGCAACTCGCGCCGTCCGTCGAACCAAATCCGCACCGTGGCATACAACGCCACCATTGCACACACGGCGGCGGGCAGATGATTGTTGATTACCACGCTGAAAGTAGTCAGAAACGTGCCGAAGGCGGCCACGCCCATCACGAACAACCGTCCCCAGTCGCTCGTGCCGAACCGCTCGATCAGCCGGGCCAGAAGCAGGAAGTACACGAGCAGCGGGATTACGTTGACCGTCGCCACGATGAACCGGCCGATGGCATTCGGATGCGTGTCCAGCGTGGCGCCGGTCAGACGATGGATCAGCCAGTATTCGGCGGCGATCAAGGTGGGAAACAGCGGCGGCTTGCTCGAATAGAGGTGGCCGTCGTGCTTGACCATGTCGATGGTGTCCCAGGTTGGCTCCGCAATTACCTTGTCGATGGCGTACGGTGCCCCCTCCACCCGCATGTCTTCCTCAACCAGCGCCCGGACCGCGCACCATCGGCTGCGGTCGTTAGCGCTTAGAAAAGGCCGCCGGAGCCGAAGGAGCTTTCGGATTCGGGCTTCCTCTTTTTCCATCGCCCGTTCGAGCCGTTCTCCTTCGAGCCCCCTTTTCTTCAGCAGATCGGCCTTCTCGCTTATCGCCTTGCGGATGCGGTACTTCTGGAGTGCCGCCTGGTCTACGGCGTCCACCGCCAGAATACGCCCCAGCATTGCGCCCGTACCAAGCACAATCAACAGTAGGTACACACGGCGGCGGAGCCGTGCTTGTGAATCGTCGGCTGTCGTCGTCATTCGCTTTCTCGGGGAGTTCGCTCAGAAATCGAGTAGCTCTCGATGTCGCGTTGCTGGTAGGCGGTGATCAGCTCGGCCAGGAACCCGATCGACATGAACTGTCCGCCGAGCAATAGAAACCCGATCGAGTAAATCACGGCCGGGCGCTGGTGCAGCGGAAGCAGTCCTAAATCCGGGGCCAATTGGGACACAAGCCAGTAGACGGCCAGGTAGGTCAATCCGGCCGCGCCAAGCAAGAACGATATCAGGCCGACCGTACCCAATACGTGTTGCGGCCGTTGACCGAACCCGGTCAGGAATTTCACGGTCAGAAGATCGAGAAATCCTTTGACGATCCGCGTGACGCCGTATTTTGATTGGCCGAAAGCTCGCGGGCGGTGGTTCACGACCACCTCGCCGATTCGATATCCCCGCGCGGCGGCCAACACCGGCACGAAACGATGCAACTCGCCGTAGAGCCGCACTTCGTCGAAAATCTCCCGGCGGTAGCAGTTCATCCCGCAATTGTGGTCGTGCAGCACAACGCCGGTCAGCTTGCTTACCATCCAGTTGAACACGCGCGAGGGCCACACCTTGTGCCACGGGTCGTAGCGGACCTGCTTCCAGCCGCTAACCACGTCGAGTCCCTTGTGCATGGGCCCCCCGTGCATGGATACCCTGTCCATTTCGGCCAGGAACTTGGGGATTTCGTGGGGATCGTCCTGGAGGTCGGCGTCGATTGTCATAACCAGTTCGCCCCGGGCGTGGCTGAAGCCCGCGCTGAGTGCGGCCGCTTTGCCGAAGTTCCGCCGGAAACGCAGCCCCCGTACGTGCGGATCGGCGGCCGCGAGCCGCTCGATCACCTCCCACGAACCGTCGGTGGAGCCGTCGTCGACAAAGACCACGTCGAGATTGTATCCCTCGCCGGCGGCAATCTCGGTCAATTCCTGGTGCAAAAGCTCCAGGCTTTTTTCTTCGTTGAATACCGGGATCACAATGGAGAGCATAATGTTGCTTCTTTCGTAACCGTTCATGGGATTATCTCGGCCACGGATCAAACACGGATGAAACACGGATCAAGGGACCGGTCCTTCAGAAAACCACGAAGAACACGAAGAGCACGAAGCAAGGAAATATCTAGTCGATAAACCGTGTTTTCTCGGTGTCTACTCCTTCCTTTTCTTCGTGTACTTTGTATTCTTCGTGGTAGATTAAGACCCTATAACTTGTCTATCCGTGTTTCATCCGTGTTTCATCCGTGGCCTGATTCCATCGTGCCCGTGAACAGTTACCTTCTTTCGTTGCCCCTCACCCGAGGATATTGCGAAGCCGCAAGCGGCTCATCCCTCGCCTCTCGCCCCCCGCCCCTCGTCCAGTCCCCCAGTGCCAACAAAATATAGGATACCCGAAATAGTCATTTCCGAAACCAACCACACGATCCGCAGCAAGATGGCGGCAGCCAGCGCGGCGAGTTGTCCGACGCAGGGCACCATCAGTTGGGTCAACACGGCCTCGCGGACGACCGCCCCGCCCGGGATCAAAGACAGGAAGCCGGCAACCATGGCCAACGACACGCTGGCGGTGTACAGCGGCAACTGCCCAACCGGTTCCAGGTCGGAAACCCCCATGGATTGTAGTACTGCCCACAGACTTAACCCCATAACACCCCACCCTATGCCAATGGACACCCAGCCCATCAGAAGGGTTCCGAGGCCCAGATTCTCCAGTTTCTCGGCAATCGACGGGTCGAGCTTGCTGACGTGCAGTGCGCGTACCAGGCGTTTGAAGATGGGAGGAAAGGTCGGCAGTCCGGCAGCCACCATCAGGCCCACCGCCACCAGGAACAGGAACTGCTGCTCCCGAAACCGGGTTGCCAGGATGGCGGCGGCAACGAACGCCCCAACGGCCATCATTGTAAGCGTTTCGAAGAAAACACTCACCGCGGCCACGGAAGCCGACACCTGCCGACTGCGGATCATACCCACGCGGATAACAACCACCATGGCCTTGCCGGGCACATACTTGCCAAGATGGCCGATGTAGTAGGCCCTCAAGGTTTCCCTAAGTTGCACATGTTGCCCCAGTGCCAGCAATATCCGGTGCCAGAAAAACGCACAGGGGAGCAATCCAATCAGGTACAATCCACCGGCCGCCAGCAGCCATAACGGCTTCAACCGCAACGGATGCTCGCCCAATTGGGTCAGGGCGTCGTAGAGCGTCCGGCGGATTGCCCAGACTACCAGCACCACGATCAGCAGTTTGGCCACCGCGACAAGCCATTTTCTCGTACCGCGGCTGGGCTGATCTTGGTTCACGGGCAAGGTCCAATCAAAAGCGGAAAGCGGAAATCCCAAATCCCCATTCTGACCGTTGCTGCCGGCCCGTTCAAGACTGGTACTCGAACTGCCGGGCAACCGTGCTACAATGCTCCGGGCGTAAGAATTGGAGCCGGCCAACAGCCAAAGCTGTAAAGCCGCGACCACTGGTCACGGTAGCCCGGATTATTCATCGTGTGGCACGTCACTGAGCGCAGCGAAGGGCGTGGTCCGTGTATACCACGCCCTTCGCTGCGCTCAGGGACGTGCCCCCCATTACATAGTCCAATGAGGGGGCAGTGGCTAAGTAGTTGGCAAACAAGCAATTACGCGAAGTCCGGTGACATTTGTGAATAATCCGCGGTAGTGCCCGGCAGCGGCCCAACAATCCGAAGAACCGCGACCACTGGTCGCGGCTTTACATCGAAAAACAGTTCAGCGGAGGCTCGATCGTGTCGCGCATGATATCGTTTGTGGTGTTGGTGGCGATTCTGCTGGTGTGTGCAGCCCTGTTTTTCATGGTGATGGCCAACTTCTTCCTGCCGATGTTTCTGGCCGTCCTGCTAGTGGTGATGTTCGGTCCGCTGCACCGGTGGTTCATCGTCAAGTGCAAGGGGCACGATCGGGTGGCTGCCGGCCTGACGACCGGTTCGATTGTCCTGATCTGCCTTGTTCCCCTTCTGTTGATATTCTTCCAGGCGGTTGTCGAGTGTTGGGGAATCTACCAGTCCGCGGCGACCGGCTCGGCCAACGACGCGAAGGTATCCGCCGCACTGGACGAGCAACCCGCGGCCGACGCCCAGAAGCCGATAACGCAAGGCCAAGCGGTGGCCGACGCCGTGGTCGATAGAGTTGTCGACTCGAAGGCGTTGGCCCAGCACACGGCAAAGTTCTGCAAGCGTTTCGGCGTGGTCCTCTCTCCCGAGAGTGTTGAAACGCTCATTAAGAGGAATCTCATCCCGAAATTGCAGGAGTGGCTCACGCCGCTGATGCTCAGCACCACGCAATTTCTGGGTAGCTTTTTGCTTGGGCTCGGCGTGATGATCATTTCGCTATACTATTTTCTGGCCGACGGACCGTGGATGGTTAGCGCGATCATGCGCCTGTCGCCGCTGAACGATCGTTACGAAGAGCAGTTGGTTGAGCAATTCGATTCGATCAGTCGGGCGGTGGTCGTAGCGACGCTCCTTTCGGCGGTGGTGCAAGGGCTGCTGGCCGGTTTCGGCTACTACCTGGCCGGGCTCGACGCCGTGTTTCTGCTGACAATGTTGACCATGCTGTTCGCCATGGTGCCGTTTGTGGGAGGGGCCGCCATTTGGATTCCGGCGTGCCTTTGGCTGCTTTTCTATCAAGAACGGACCACGGCCGCCATTCTGCTGGCCGTCTACGGGGCCACAATCATCTCGATGGCCGACAACGTCATCAAGCCGCTTGTATTGCAGGGCAAATCGAATCTTCATCCACTCTTGGCCCTGTTGAGCGTGGTGGGTGGAGTCCAGGCGCGGGGGCCGATCGGCATCCTCGTCGGACCGATGGTCGTGGTGTTTCTGCACGCGCTGTTGAACATGTTGCAAACGGAGATCGACGCCATCGGCAATAAGCCCCCCCAAAGCCAAGGAATGGAAGCTGGAAACTAAGCGCCTTTACGGCGACCCCTGCCGCAGGTTAGTATGGAATGGAAGGGGAGTCAGTTATCAGTTATCAGTGGTCAGTTGTCAGTTGTCAGTGGTCAGCGGTCAGCGGTCAGTCTGAAGGCTCGGAAGAGAGTAACCGTTCATCGGGATATTCAGGAGTTTAGAAGTTTAGGGGTTTAGGAATTTAGGGGTTTAGGGATGCGGGATGAACCGCTTGCGGCTTCGCAATCCTAAATTCCTAAACTCCTAAATCCCTACCGCTACAACCGCGAAATGACCCGTGAACAATTACGGAAGAGACGTTGTTCCCAAAATCTAACCACTAACCACTGACAACTGACAACTGACAACTGCCAACTCACAACTGACAACTGACTCCTG
>JAUWJC010000193.1 GCA_030607895.1 Pirellulales bacterium | reverse complement strand
TGCCCGTCGATGACCACCTGCCACTTCTTGCCCGAGCAGGCCGCGTAAGCCAGCCTCCGCCCGTCGGGACTGAAGGCCAGGTCGCCGATGTTGTCGTAGGGCTTCTGCTCTTGACCGTCGACGACCACTCGCCATTTCTTGCTTAGCAGTGCGGCCATCGCCACGCGGGTACTATCCGAGTTGAAGTGGATGCCCGTGCTGGAACCCAGGTACTCGTAGGGCTTGCCTGGCTGTTCGTCGACGACCAGGCGCCAACCTTTGGCGGTTCGACCGCCGTAGGCGATACGCCGGCTGTCGGGGCTGAAGACGATCCGGCCTTGGAAAACAGGTGCGTACGGTTGGCCCGGCTTCCCATTGACCACCACCACGCGGTTTCCGTCGGGCCGCATGGCCACGTAAGCCAGCCGCCGGCTGTCGGGTGCGAACACGGGCGGACCAACCCGGTCGTGAGGGGCTTCTTCCCGGCCGTTGACCACGATGAACCATTTGCCGCCGGAAGATGCCGCGTAGGCCAGCCACTTTCCATCGGGACTGAACTCCAGTGCGGCCGCCCGATCGTAAGCCTTTTGCGGCTGAGAGTCCAAGACGACCATCTCGCGGCCGTCGGACTTCTTCACATAGGCAATTCGCCGCCCGTCGGGGCTGACCATGGCCGAATCGTGTACCTCCGGCGGAAAGGGCCCCAACGGGGTTTCGGTATGTTTGCGGTTGACCCGTGCCTGGATGGCGTCGGGCAGGGCAAGGAGTATCGCAAGCACGGCCAGCAAGCAACGCATCTTATGACTCAAACTGTAAGGAGGCAAACTGTAAGGAGGGGAGTCCGAAAATGGGGACTGGCTCCGTCACGGGCTGGTTTTCACGAGAGTTTTCGGTTTGCCGACGGTGCCTGTCCCCTTTTTCGGACGCTACCCACCGTATCGATTGAACCATGCTCGCCTGGCGAAGGGAAGCCTCTCTTTTTGCGAGCCGGGCTCGGCGGCGACTCCCAACGGCAAGAGGATGCGAACCGTGTGGCCTTCCGGAACACCCAGCAGACGGCCCACCCGGTCGGCGATGTTGTCGAATCGCAGCACGCCGTCCAACCAGACGGTGGCGTATCCCAGTGCGGTAATCGCCAGAAGCATGTTCTCGACCGACGCGGCGCAGTCTTCAACCGCAAACGATATGTCGCCCAGAATGGGTCGCGAATCGGTAACGCAGCCGATCATTGCCTTGGCCGTTTTGCAGACCGGCTTGTTGACGATTCGGGCGATCTGGTCGAGCAACCGCCGGTCGTCGACAATCACGAACGAGGCGACCTGCTCGTTCTTTCCCGACGGTGCCTGGATGCCCGCCCGAACGATCTTTTCGAGATCTTCTTTCGGCACCGGTGCGTCGGTGAAATCTCCCCGATAGCTGTACCGTTTGGCAATAGCCTCGAATACGTCCATTTGGATTTCTCCTGTTGACTTGACGACTATCGGTTCTTGCTGAACGCGGCGAACAGGTCGACGATTTTCCGCATGGTATCCGGCTCGGGCAAGGGCAGCTTGAGATAGGGCTGCCCGGTCTGGCGATCGCGATCGAGCAAGGCGCCCGGTATACCCAGCCCGCCGGTTTGTGGCCCGCCGGTTTGTGGCCCTTGTGGTTTGTCGGCCGTCATTGCCTGGCCGAGTTTTTCCAGCAACGACATGCCGGTAGTAAGTACGTCGGACCAGGCCTGTTCGGCCGGCGGCACGGACGGTGCTGTCGCCGCCGCTTCTCGGTCCGCCGGTTCGGGCATTTCCGCCGCTTCAGGACCGACCGGGCGTTCTGTCTCTTGGGGCATGGGCTGCGGGATGGAGCCGGTAGCCTTATCCACCGATTCCATGAACCGTTTGAGCCGGGTGCCGCCGAGGAACACTTCGTCTTTGCCGCCGTCCAGCACGCCGGTGAACATCGATTTCTTGAACTCCAGCAGGCCGAGCATTCCCTCTTCGATCGTGCCTTGCGAGATGAAATGGGCCACTTGCACCGGGCGGTGCTGCCCGAGCCGATGCACCCGACCGATCCGCTGTTCGAGCACGGCCGGGTTCCAGGGCTGATCGAGGTTGACCAGCGCGCTGGCGTTCTGGAGGTTCAGTCCCACGCCGCCGGCGTCGGTGGAGAGGAACAGCCGGCAGGAATCGTCTTCCTTGAACTGCTGGATGAGGCCCTTTCTTTTTGTGCTGGGTACGCCGCCGTAGAACATGACGTGACCCCATTTCTGGTGTTCCAGCCGGCGGATGATCAACTCGTGCATTCGCACCCACTGGCTGAAGATGACCACCTTGGTCCGCGAGTCCTCGAGCATCTCGGACAACAGGTCGATCACCTCGTCGGCCTTCACGCCATGGTCGGTTTCATGGTCAAGGAGATAAGTGCTGTTGCACGACATCCGCATATTTTGCAGGGCAATTCGCATCCTGAGCTGGTCGGCCTCGGAAAGGAAACCGTACCGGCGCCACTTGTGAACGGTACGAGCGACCGTTTCGCGGTTCTCCTCGTGATGCTTCGTTTGCTGGGGTGTCATGGGCACGAAGAACCGTTTTTCCATCCGCTCGGGCAATTCGTTCAGGACCTTGTCCTTGGTGCGGCGGATGAGGATCGGCTCGAGCGTTTCGGATATCTTCGATAGGTGACGATAACCGACCACCCGGCCGCTCTCGTCCACGTGTTGATGCTCGGCAAGAAACCGGAACATGGGTCCCAGACGGTGCCGGTCGATGAACTCGACGATCGAGTGCAACTCCTCGAGGCGATTTTCCAGCGGCGTGCCGGTCAGCACGAAGGCGTATTCCGACTGGAGTTGCTTGACGCTTTGGGCGGTCCGCGTCTTCCAGTTCTTTATTCGCTGGGCTTCGTCCAGGATGATCAGATCGGGCTGCCAGCCGTGGATCAAATCCAAATCGCGATAGACCACGTCGTAGTTTGTCAGCTTGTAGAACGACTCGGTTTGGTACAAATCGGCCCGGCGAGTGGAGAGCCCTTCCACCACCAGCGCCTCGCGATCGGTGAATTTTTCGATTTCCTGCTTCCACTGGTGCTTCAGCGAGGTGGGGGAAACGATCAGCACGCGTTCGATGCCGGCAACTCGGGCGAGGATTTCGGCGGCGGCGATCGCCTGGATCGTCTTGCCCAACCCCATGTCGTCGGCCATAAGGCAGCGGCCGGTCCTGGCGGCAAACAACGTGCCTTCCTTCTGGTATGGATAGAGCGACGTTTTGAGCAGCTTGTCGAGCGCCGCACTGCCGGCACCCCGCGGAAAAGCCTTATCGCCCTGTTTCCGCAACGTCTCCTTGTCGCGAACCTGGGCAATGAAGCGAATCGTGTCGTCGTAGCAGCGGACCTCGTGTCGGCCGCTGCCCGCCTTCTTCAAGAAGGTGTGAAAACGCGAGTACGCATCCTGCTTGAGCCGGTGCCGCGAGTCGAAGTAGCGTCGGGCGTAGGTCTCGAACTCCTTGGGGCAATCGGTGCCCGGCCGGAAGACCACCTCTCGCTTCGCCCCGTACTGAAGACACACTTCCGAATAGGTCGACTGGAACCCCATTGCCAGGGCTGCCTTGGCCCCGCGCTTCCGGCCCAGCCTCCCCAGCACGAATTCGATGTGCTTGCAGGTGCCCAGCGTATTGACCGTGAAGTCGGGACAGGAGCAGTAGTTCTCTCCCAACGCCTGCCCGCGAATTGCCACGCGGTAGGTCCGCTCGGTTTGCGGATTGGTGACCTCGAATTCCGAGAAGATCGGCTCACCGCCGATGTTCTTCATCTTGAAGTCCTGTTTCCGGCCAAACTGCCGGCGCAGCGCCACCTGCCACGTTTCCAGCGACATATCGCCTGGTTTGCGGAGCCGGGAGAGCTTCTTGGGCTTCGGCGTGGATTTCGCCTTGGCCCCTTTCCGCCGCGACCGGGTACCTCCCTCGCTCGCCGTTGAACTGTTCGTGTTCGATTGAGGTGACATGCAAGCCCTCCTTGTCTTTGGTATGTTTGGATCGGTTGCCCGGCACGCAGTTTACCCCCTAGCCAAGTTCCACGCAAGATGGTAAGAACTGGTGAGATATTATCTTTCGCCGCTTGCGGCTTCGCACGGCCACGCCATCGACGCCAAAAGCGTGCGAAGCCGCAAGCGGCCTAATGGTTCTTGTCACAATCGTCTCGAACCATGAACCAATCCGATCTCGACACCCAGCACATGCGACGCGCGTTGGAGTTGGCCGTCCGCGGGCAAGGCCACGTGGAGCCCAACCCAATGGTCGGCTGCGTGATTGTCCGGGGTGCCGAGATAATCGGCGAGGGTTGGCACCGCCGGTTCGGCGGCCCGCACGCCGAGATCGAGGCCCTGAAGATGGCCGGTCGACGGGCTGCCGGCGCTGCGATGATCGTCACGCTCGAGCCGTGCTCCCATCAGGGCAAAACACCTCCGTGCACTCGGGCGATCATCGAGGCCGGCATCCGCCGCGTCGTGGTGGCCCAGCGAGATCCGTTTGCGGAAGTTGCCGGCTCGGGCATTGCCCAGTTGGTGGCGGCCCGTATCGACGTGGAAGTGGGCCGGCTCGAAGCCGAAGCGCAAATGCTCAACGCGCCGTACTTGAAGCTGCTGGAAACCGGCCGGCCCTGGATCATCGCAAAATGGGCCATGACTCTCGACGGCCTGGCGGCCACCGCGAGCGGCTCCAGCCGGTGGATCTCCAACGAGCAGTCTCGCGAGATTGTCCACAAGTTGCGTGGTCGGGTGGATGCGATTGTAGTCGGAAGCAAGACGGCCCGGCGCGACGACCCGCTGCTAACCGCCCGGCCACCCGGTCCACGCCAGGCGGTCCGCGTGGTGGCCGACACTCGGGCGTCGCTTTCTTCGGAAAGCCAACTGGTCAGCACCGCCGGGCAGGCGCCCGTGCTGGTGGCGGTCGGTCCGGAAGCGCCGCAATCGGATCGCGAGCGTCTGGCCGAGGCCGGTTGCGAGGTTTTCTTATGCAAGGCCGATACGCAGGCCGAACGCTTGGGCCGGTTGATTGCCGAGCTAGGCCGCCGCCGGCTGACTAACGTGCTGGTCGAAGGCGGCGGCCGGTTGACCGGCAGTCTGTTGGACGCGGGCCAAATCGACGAGGTTCACGTCTTTATCGCCCCAAAGCTCATCGGCGGTGCCGACGCCCCAAGCCCAATCGCCGGCCGGGGGATTCAAGAGATGTCGCAAGCCTTGCAGTTGGAGAGCATCCAACTAGAGCAATTCGGCACGGACATCTATCTTCGCGGCCGGGTGGCGGGGACTGAAAAGATATCGGCCCTGCTGGCCCAAGATTACTTGGAGGCGAGAGCAAAGAGAGGAAGCCGACGGAAGTTCGAAAAGGCTCTCTCGAAAGTAAAAGACGCCACGCCCTCCCCCGACGACAGGCTCGATTCGTAACGGGCGGCTATCTTCGCGGCCGGGTGGCGGGGGCATGAGCCTCTTTCACACATCGCCGCGAATGGCCCCGAGTGCCGTCTCGACCTCGACAAACGGACCGCTCTCGGGCACTTCGGCTCCCCGGCGAAGATCGGCCAGCAAGTCGCCCAGCAGGCGATCTTCCAGCCAGGCGGCCAACCAGCGGGCGCGGCCTTGTGCGTATCGGGCCTGGAGCCGGCCGAACAAGCGGCCGGCCGCGTGGCGGACGCCTTCGCTGGTTGTGCTTACGATTGCTTCGCCGCCGCCGGTGATGCCGCCGGCAATGGCCGCCTCGGTGGCCAACTCGCCGGCCGTGTGTCCGGCCGCCTGCACTGCCGCCTGACCGACCAAATCGCCGGCAACCATCCAGCCGCTCACGGCCAGCGAGACCGTAATCGCCGGTCGGGCAATCGCCGCAACGTGATCCAGCGAATGAAGGAAACGAACCGCCCGGGGACTCGACTCCCTCCAAGCATCCAACTCGGCCTGGAGAAACGCGCGATAGTCGTCGTCAACGGCCGGCAAGTCGGCGTGTGCCGCCTGGACTTGTTCGAGCAACTTCTCCCGGGCGTTTCCGCCAAGCAGTTTCAACAGGCGGGGGCGTAGAGTCTCGTTACCCAATTCCGCAAGCCGGTCCAACTCGTCGAGCATATTGGCCACCGCCAGCACGATTGCCTCTCGCTCCTGCCGGTGCAAGACTGCAAGCGGATCGTCCCCGCCGCCGGCCAGATTGGTCCACGCCGTCCGCACCGGCCAGGTCACTCCCCGGCCCAACGTGCGGTAGAAGCCGTGAATGCGTCGCGACCATTCGGTTCGACCGGCATCCCACCACCGTCGGATTTCATCGACCAGGACGCCGGGTGGCAACGCGGGCCAGGCAACGCGGGCCATTTCCGTCGCTGAGAGGGCCACGGCCGCGGTGGAAAACTTCTCGGCGCCGCGACGCATCCCATCCAAGTACGCCCCGGCCCCCCGCTCGGAGTCGAGCACCTGGCCAAGCGCGCCGCGGAACGTACGAATCTTCACGGTGTCGAAACGCAGCGAGCCCAACTCGTCGCGCAGACTGGACGGTTCCGTCGGCGGCCGCCGCCCGTCGGGACCGACTTCGTAAAACGGCAGCTCCAGTTGCTCGGCCGCCCGGCGGTCGAAGGGGACGACGTAGACCGATGCGGGCCGGGCACCGGTCTCGGCACGGAAGGTGGCCAGCCACTGGGGCCAATAGGGTCGGTCGGCTTCCAGGTCGCACTGGTTGAATACCACGATGATCGGTTTTTCCGCCGCCACCGCCTCGCGGAAGAACTGCTTGACTGCCGCGTCGTTGTACTTCTGCTGCGTGAGCACGGCGACCAGGACGTCGGCCGATTGGCGAACCGCCCGGGCACGCTCCCAATTGACCACCACGTCGGAATCCACGTCGGGGGCGTCCAGCAGGAGCAGTCTCGGCGGCACATTCTCGCCGATCCGCCAGAACAGCCGGTGCTCGGCCGATTCGCCAAGCGGATCGTCGGCCGACTGCCACGCCATGAGCTGAAACTTCTCGAACAGCCGACCCAGAAGTTCGCGATCGGCCAACTCCGGCGGAACCAGGCAGACCGGATGCTTGGTGCCGGCGGCCAACGGACTGACGCCGCTTGTCACCTGGCCGGCCAGGTGATTGAACAGGACCGACTTGCCGATGTTCGTTCCACCAACCACTCCAACGACCAACGTGGCCGGGGCGTCGAGTTGCGCAAGCAGCTTCTTCTCGAGCAGTACGAACCACTGCTGCCCAACAGGCGGCTGAACACCCACGCTCGCCGCACCCGGCTCCAAAGCCACCAGCGCGCGATGGAGCCGCCTTATTTGATTGGCCCAAGTTTGGAAATCAGTGGGCATGAGTGAATCAAAGGCGGAAAGTTGATAGTTGAAAGTTGCTGACACTAACGTTTTCTATGTGTGGACATGGGTTCAGTTGTTCTCGGGGAACCAAAACCCCCTGGCCTCACTGTCTTATCCAGATTGATGGCAAGAAAGTGCATTTGTATGCGAATTC
>JAUWJC010000523.1 GCA_030607895.1 Pirellulales bacterium | reverse complement strand
TTCCGTTTAGCCGGCGGACTTGTCCGCCGTGAACGAACCAGCGGCGGGCAAGCCCGCCGGCTAAACCTTCGTCACAAAACCGCAATCCTCGACCGCGAGCAGTATAGGTGTGAACGGCTGCCTTTTCTTTTTGTATCGACAAGGGTTGTTGCCAACTTGTCTCTGGCATGGATTGCTTTCATGCCCCGGCAAGATACGGGTTTTGGGAATCGCCGTCAAGGGGCGCGGGCATGGCAAAGTGCTGCGATCGGGTAATATCGGGTGATTTTTCAACTCCGCACATTTCTCCCACGCATATGGGAAACAGGCATTGAAAGCTTGCGAAAAAACTAGATAAACATACAGGCGTCGGTAGTCAAAGCCCAGGGTTTTTGGTATACATCGCAGATGGTTGAAAATCGCGATCATGTCTCCATACTAATGGGATGAAAATGCAATTTTCAACCGTGCAGCGTATGAAAGGTGGTCAGGAGGATGAACCGGATGGGAAGAAGTAGATACCCGCGGCCTGGCCATCGCCTCGCGCCTGCCACGTTGCGTGAACTGTTACATACGCCGGTTCCGGCAAAATATTTTCAACGCCAGCCCGACCCCGGTCTGTTGTTGTGCGATCTTGACGAAACCGCGTGGGAACGCTTCCCGGAAGAGACTTGTCTTGAGTTGGCCGGCGAGGTTGTCCGCGCGGTGGGGCAGGCAGTACGGATGCCCATGCCGATTGCCGACCGGCCCTTGCCGCCAATCCCGCACGGCATGAGTCTGACCGACCTGGACTTGGAAGTGCGGACGCTGAACTGCCTGGTGTCGGCCGGCATTCACGAGCGGCCGCAGGACCTCCGGTCGATGACTATCGAGGGCGTACTTGGACTACGAGGTTTTTGGGTGAAATGCCTGGTCGATCTGCTCACCTCGCTGGAGTATGCGACCGATCACCCGGAGGCCCGAAGGCGGATGCGGAACAAGGCTGTCGCGACGACCAGTCGGCCCCGAGTACCGGGTCGCTACCCGCGTCCGGGTTATCGGTTGGCGCCACAGATGCTCCGGGAGATTCTCAGCGAGCCGATCCCGGCGCGGATGGTACAGGGCACGCCGGCCCAAGGGTTGAGGCTTTGCGATTTGGATGAGACGGTCTGGGACAAACTAGACCACAGCCTTATCGGCAAGCTTGGAGAATTGATCGTTTCGCGGGTGAACGTAAGCGGCTATAACCGGGCGATCCAGGAGCGTCGCCTACCGAAGCCGCCCAAGGGTGTGCGACTGGAAGACCTCCACCTGGAGAACCGCACTTACAATTGTCTTCGCCGCGAAGGCTTCTCCAAGCGGCCCGAGGACTTCGCTGAATGGACGGTTGGGCAGCTACTCTCAATTAAGGCTTTCGGCGCGAAGTGCCTGGTCGATTTGCTCAGTTCGCTGGAAACCCTGGCTGCTCGGGAAGGGAAACTGGACAAGGAACTTACTGCCGAAGCCAAAGCATTGGGTAAAACACCGGACGCGGCGCAAATCAGTTTCAGCGATCCGCGGCTGGGCGAGTTGTTACGGGAAACCGATGCCGAGGCGAACACGATCGGCGAGCTAGTCACTCACATCCTCAATCGCCGTCTGGACCCCCCGGATCCCCTGCGGCTTTACAAACGGATTTGCGAGGTGCGGCGTCGGGTGCGGGAGTTGACCCAACTGAGCTTGGAGGAGGAGTTGATCCAGCTTTTTTCTACCGCTGCGAGCGATCGCGACAGGCAGATAATCGCCAAATACCATGGTTGGGACGGCGGCGGCGGCCGAACCTTGGAAGAGTTGGGGAAAAAGTACGAGTTAAGCCGGGAGCGAATCCGGCAGATTTGCGTCCGGGCAATCAAGCGGAATCGCGGAGTGAAGCTTTCTGCGCCGGTTTTGGATCGCTCGCTGGCTTTCATCGCCGAGAGGATTCCCTCTGCCCTGGACAGGCTCCAGGCCGAATTCAACGCAACCGGCTTGCCTGCCTGCAATCTACCCTTGGAGATCGTGCAACAAGCGGCCGGGTTCCTTTCACGCAAACCCGAATTCGCCATCGTACCCGTCGGTGAAAGCCGCCTGGTGATAGAGCCGGAGCGTGTCCAGATGCCTCGGGTGATCGTGCAGGCGGCCAAGCGAGTGGTGCTAAGCTACGGTGCCACGACGGTTGCCGATGTAGCGGCCGAATTACCCAAGCAGTCTGCCAAAAAGACCGATCACAAGCTGATCCTGGAAACGCTCAAGACCTTGAAGGACTTCCAATGGCTGGACGAGAAGCGGGGTGGGTTCCGCCTGGAATCGCTTCCGCAATACGGCCTGCCGAACATGGTGGAGAAGATTCTCTCGGTGACGGGTCGGATTGAAGTGCCGAAGCTTCGCGGCGCGGTGGCTCGATATCGCCGCACGGGCCGCAAGGTGCCACCGGTCACGGTGCTGCTGGAATTCTGCCGGCAAATGCCCGGCGTCAGCGTCGACGGCAACACAATTGTTGCCGATCCGCCCCTCGACTGGCGAGAGGTGCTCGGCGGCGTGGAGCGCGGCATGGTTAGCGTGCTAGAGGAGCACGGGCCGGTAATGGAACGCGGCGAGTTCGAGGAGCTTTGCATCAAAAACGGCATGAACCGCTTCAGCTTCAATGCAATTGTCATGTGCTCGCCCGTGATTACACAGTTCGGGCGAAGTGTTTACGGCTTGTTGGGCGCGAAGCCGAATCGCCACGCGGTCGAAGCGCTGGCCGCGCGCAAATCAAGCGGCACGCCGGCAAAGGTGCTCCGGGCATACGGGCAGGCCGACGACGGCAAGATATACCTGGCATATCAGTTATCGAAGGCGGCCATCTCCGGCGGCGTTATTACAGTGCCTGCCGCCATGAACCGGGAGATCAACGGCAAGTTCGCCATTTACACCCCCGACGGCAAGGAAGCCGGTACGTTGGTCGCCAAAAACGGTTGTGCCTGGGGATTGGGGCCGGTGCTACGCGGGCACGACGCTCAGCCGGGGGACCACCTGCTAATACTCTTCGACATTAAGCAGCGCAACGCACGCGTCCGCATCGGCGACGAGGCAGTGCTCGACCCGAACCGTCTTCCTTCAGACGGCTAGCCCGAGTTTACAAGTTATGGGCGGCTGATTTTCATAAGCTGTTGCGGGAAAGCAGGTTATGGTGATTGCTTGGTATGCCCTAAAGAATGCGTGCAGTTTTCTCGTGTTTTTGCTATTGGAG
>JAUWJC010000161.1 GCA_030607895.1 Pirellulales bacterium | reverse complement strand
TACTACCATCAAACGCCCGGGGATGAGCGAAGCGAATCCCTGGGAGTTCCGTTTACTACCATCAAACGCCCGGGGATGAGCGAAGCGAATCCCTGGGAGTTCCGTTTACTACCATCAAACGCCCGGGGATGAGCGAAGCGAATCCCTGGGAGTTCCCAAACCAACATCTTCACTCCCCCTCCTCTTCCCATTCCTTGCACCAAACCCATGCCTCCGGTGCATGATCCAAAATATATCGCAGCACATTGTGCCAATGCCTCTCGTCGCGGACGGCCACCGGATGACAGCCCGCCTGCCACAAACGGCCAGGAATGCGATCCCGCACCTTGTGCGAGGAAACCTTCTTCACCCGGCCCACCATCAGCTTCAATCCCTCGGCGGCACAGTCGACCGCGACATGCACGTGCCACGAGTCAACCGAGATAACGAACACTTCCACGCCTTCCTTGTCAAGTTGCTTGAGGCATTGTCGGCCAACAATCTCGCGTAGCTCGGGCGGTATGCTCACGGGCGGTTTCTTCAGGCTTGCTTTTGCATGAGCATGAAGTCCCTTGTATTTTCCCGGCGCGGGCGGGTTCTTGTAATCTCCCGTCACATGCTCGCAGTGCCCACGCGTGCGGAACCCCCGAGGATCGCCCGGTAGCCAACTGCCGTAGGTACCCCAGCTAATGTGATAATGCATGTCAGGCTTCAATCGTTGCTTCTTGAAACGGCGAGCCGGTGCGGATATCGGGTTCGTCGTTGCGGTCGGTGATAAACGTACGGTGATACAGGCCGCAAAGCAGATGATCGAGGTTCGTGCCGCGCGGCAGGTCGAATTTGCGGCGCAACGGCTCACCCAGGTGTCGGGCGATTTCCGTGCGGCGGCCGGGTGGAACGTACTGACGCCGGCTAACGTAGGCGGCCAACGCTCGGGCTAACGAGCGGCCGGCCTGAAAGCCGGCTGGCATCTGCCCGGCCAGTGCGATGGCGCCCGGCTCGTTCACTCGCACCATACCCCGCAGCCAAGACGGCTGCTCGATAACAACCATCGTCCCGCAGGCCAGGTCACCCAGCCGGGCGAACCGATCGTTCATCGTGGCCGCAACCAGACCCAACTGGTAAAATATAAGCGGCTGGGCATCCACGGCCCGAAGAACGTTTCGCAGCACGGCCTGCATGGCGTTGATCGGCTGACCGTCGACCGAGAGCACGCGGATTTGCATCATCCGCTTGCCGGGCGTTTGGCCGTTCCAAAAGGCCTCGAACATCCCGCCGTAAAACCACGACAGAAGAAACCAGGCAACCAGCCCCAGCCCGAGTCCCATCCCCCAGAATCCGGCAAGGCCGAAAATCAGCATCAACACGATCGACACAACGATGCAAATCGCTATCCTCACCACCAGGTCGATCAGGTAGGCCGGTAATCGGCGAAACGGTCCGGCCACGCGGTACTGGAACGCGATGTTTTCGGGCGTGACGATCTCGATGCTGGTATCGAGCTGCGCGGTTCGGGATACCATACAGTCAATTATTCTTTACGGCCGCCCATCTATCAAGTGTCAAACAGGGGACGAGGGGTGAGGGGTGAGGGGCGAGGGCGGAATCCAGACGCTTGCGGCTTCGCAACCCTCAAAAAGGGGCCGGTGTGGGAGGTGTCTTATTGCACCGGCCTGCCGTACCGTTTAGACTAGTTGAGGGTGTCCGGTTGTAAAGCCGCGACCAGTGGTCGCGGTATTCCACGGCAGCGACCCAACGACCCGAAAAACCGCGACCACTGGTCGCGGCTTTACAATTGGCAATTTCCGGATACCATGCGAACGGACTATACACTAATGAGAAGTCTGACGAGAAGTCTCTGGCTTGTCGCTTTGTTGACGTCGGGCGGCATTGCGGTAAGTGTCTGTTTGAGTTCGGCCGATGGCCGGGTTCCTGGTCCCTACGATCGCCAGGTTACGGAGAACGTGGCCAGACTCGGGTCCGATTCGTCCAACGACCGGGCCGGGGCGGCCGAGGCACTGGGTTTCCTCCGCGCGTATTCGGCCGAGCGGCCACTCGTCGAAAGACTCAAGGACGACTCGCCCGAGGTCCGTCGCCAGGCGGCCATGTCGCTTGCCTGGTGCGGCGGTCGAACTGCCATTGGGCCGCTTCTGGACGCTCTGGAGGATAAGGACTGGGTTACCCGACAGGCCGCCCACGTGTCGCTGCCCAATCTGACCGGCATGGAGTTCCCGTTCCATGCGACGGCTCCGGCCGAGAAGCGGTTCGAGCAGGCCAAGGCATGGCGCAACTGGTGGGCGACGATGCCGGCCGATCGGCCGCCGAAGGAACTGCTCGAACTGCTCGCCGGTCCCGACAACCTGGCTTTCGGCCGGCCGGTTACCGCTTCAGCCACCTACCGCGGCCCGCCGAGCATACTCACCGACGGCAATATCGGCCCGGAGTACTGGCAAACAAAGCTGGTGCCCTTTCCGCAATGGGTTACGGTCGACCTGGGGCGGCCGGTCGAGATCGACCAGGTCGTAATTCACCAGTGGGGCGCCGTGATGGTGATGACCGACTACGAATTGGCCACCAGCCTGGACAACAAGAAGTTCGAGGTAATCAAGCGCTCCCGAGGCTCCACACCGGTCACGCTGGGCATCGATTTCCCGGCTCGCAAAGCCCGGTACGTCCGCATTACCAGCTTTGCCTCGGCGAACCCGATGTACCCAACCACGTTCTATGAGATCGAAGTGAACCGGCCCGGCAAGGTGAAATTCACTTATGCCGATCCCATCGAGTGGCGTCAGGAGCGAGCATTGCGGGCTTTGGGCGTGTTGGGTGGCCGAGGGGCGACGAAGGCGATTCTGGAGTGTCTCGGGCCGAATCCGACCGACTCACCCAAGTATCGGCCCAGGGCCCGCACCGGTATCCGCTCGCTGGGGAGGCTTCGCGAAGAAGCCGGCTTTCAAGCACTGGTCAAACTGTTGGACAACACGATGTGGGCTCGCTGCGCGGCGGAAGCGCTGGGAGATTTCGGCGACCGCCGGGCGGTCGGGCCATTGCTGAAAGCTTACTCGCGATACGCGAAGATGCTGGCACCGCGCAGGCCGGGCGATGTCGAGAAGACCACCATGATGAACGAGGGACGCGATCCGCCGGAAGTCCCCGCCGACGACAAGACGGGGTTCCCCAGCCAGGACCGGATGCTCGATACTCCGTACTCGATCGCCTATGCTCTCAGCCGGCTGCCGCTGGATGATCCCAAGGATCGGGCAGTGCTTTGCAAACTTGCGCCGCGGATACTCTGCAACATGCCGGGCGATCACGATACGTTCATCATCTACGAGCCGGAGGTGGGGCACCTGCTGACCCGCCACCTGTTGGAGCAATCGGGTCTCAGGCAAGAGGCCTGCGAGCATACGTTCGGGCTGCTCGGTCAACCCCGCCGCGTGGCCAAGCCGCCGGAGGAGTTGGTGTGGCCTGTCTTCAAATCCTACCTGATGGCCCATTGGCTGCCGACCGTGTGCATCGAAAAGGAAGATACGCCTCGGCTGGTGGCCCTGCTGAAGCATAAAGAGGGCTTCGTGCGGCTCAACGCGGCCAAAGCACTGGGCTGGCTGGGCGACCGCCGCGCGGTCGGGCCGCTGGCAAAAATCCTCGCCGAGGCAAAGCCCGAAGCCGACTACGGCTACGACGGCCGATTCAAATTCGAGGAATACCGCGACCCGGCTCCCCGCTGGCGCGAAGGACTGATCCGCGCGATCGGGCAACTCGGCGCGCATGAGCACACCGAGCTGATTGTGCGGATTCTGAACGACGAACGGTCCGTGTTGGAAGTCCGCCACGCGGCCGCCGAGGCGCTAGCCGATTTGGGTAACGAAAAAGCCCTGGCCGCCCTGGGCACGGCGGCGTTGGAGCACTCCTTCCACAGCATCCGGCACATCGCCCGCGATGCACTGCGATACCGGGGCATAACCCTTCGGGAAAAACCGGCCGGCCAGTCGACTCCGACGTTGCCGCCGTCCGTTTCGGGCGCTTCTCCACGGAAGATGGAAGCGATTGTCTTCATCAAGGGCAGCAACACGATTCCCAACGTCCACAACACGGTGCAGCAGTGCGACAACTGGCGGCAGACTTACGTTGTGACCGACTCGGGTCCGGTGTACCGGCCGGGTCGGAATTTGTTTGTGCTCCGGCCGCCGAAGCCGTGTGGAGAAGTCACGCCGCTTACCGCCTTCCCCGACGGCTACGTGGCCGAGCCGGAATTGTCGTGGGACGCCACGCACGTGATCTTCACCCGCCGCGGCCAGGACGACGATCCCTGGTGGCACGTTTGGCGAATCAACGTCGACGGCTCGGGCCTCGTGCAATTGACCAAGGGGCCCTATCACGACGTGGGCCCGGCCTATCTGCCCGACGGCCGGATCGTGTTCGGCTCCAGCCGAGGCGGCATCCGCGATGAGTACCACGGTTATCCGTGTACCGCGCTTCACGTGATGAACCCCGACGGCAGCGACATGCATCCGATAGCCACGAACATCGGTCGCGACAACTAGCCGGCCATTCTGCCCGACGGCCGAATCGTATTCAGCCGCCTGGAGGTGTTCTACGCGCGCAACAAGACCGAACTGACGCTCCATGCGATGCACCCGGACGGGACACAGGACGTGGTTCTCTACGGTCCCGAGCGGCGTCAGTTCTGGCGGACGCTCGACCACGGTCCGCGCACGCCGGCAGACATTCAGGAATCGCCGCTGACGCATCGGGTGCTGCGGATGACACAGCCGCAGCCGATGCCCGATGCGCGACATGTCATTGTGTCGACACAGGGCGGCCTGGTGCTGATCGGTCCCAATCGCAACACGGAAAGGATCATCACGCCGGACTACAAACAGCGGGCATACACCACGCCCTTTCCGTTGCCCGACGGCCGCGTGCTCTGTAGTTCGACACTAAAGGCGGCGAACAACAAGAAGGGCGACCTGGGGCTGTACCTGTTCGATCCGGCCGGCGGCAAGCTGGAGTTGATCTACAACGACCCGGCCAGCGCCGACTTCGAGCCGCGGCCGGTGATGTCGCGTCGACCGCCGGCCGTTCATCCCGCCAAGGCGCGGCGCCACGCCTATAGCGGACGGTTCCTTTGCTCGTCGGTGTTTGCCACGCAAGAGGTGGATGTTCCGGTGCGTGGCCGGCTGGTCCGATTGATCGAAGGCGTGCCGGTGGTGGGGCGTCACAGCACGCAAACCAACCCCTGGCCCGTCTGGAAGAACCACGGCGGCACGTTCGCCCGGGTGCTGGGTACGGTGCCGCTTGCCCCCGACGGTTCTTTCCACGTCGAGGTGCCGGCCGACCGCCTGATGCACTTCCAGGTATTGGACAGCGACCGCCGCGTGGTCGGGAACCAACTCCCCTGGATATATCCGCGTCCCGGGGAATTGAAATCCTGCGGCGGCTGCCACGAGAATCCGCACACCTCGACCCGAGGCAACGACCCGTTGGCCTCGCACTATCCGCCCATCAAGTTCCTCCCCAACGGCGACGAGTTCACCTATCGCGCCAAAGCCTGGATGAAAGGCTACCTGCCGGCGGAAGTCGAAGAGCGCACCCGGACCGTCCGGGCAGTAAATCTGCTGGGGCGATGACTTGTTGTCCTGACAAAGTTTTCCCTCAGCCCCCGGCTTTGCCGGGGGACGGGTGGCGTCGATGACCCACGTTCAATGGAATTTCCGACAATCCCCCGGCAGAGCCGGGGGCTGAGGGACAGAATCGCGGTTTTGCTTGCGGCTTCTCAGCCGGCCTTCACTTCGGCCGGACCGCCCAGCACTTCTTCGATGCGGATCGCCTTGTGACCTTTGTACGCACCGGGCAGGGCGCGGAACTGCTGAACGCCTTCGACCGTGACGGCCAGCGGGCAGTGGATGTCTTTCTGAGTGGTGATCAGGTCGCCCACTCGCAGGCCGATAAGCTCGCCCGTGTTGATCCGAGTCTGAGCCAGCCGAACTTCCAACTCGACCAGCGAGTTGCGGATGTTCTGGCTGATTTGCCGGATGCTCTGCGGCGTGGCTTTCGGGCGTCCGTAGGCCACCCAACTGTTGGCCGACAACTTGCTGGCAATTCGCTCGATTGAGTTGTACGGAATGCAAAGGTTCATCATCCCGCGAACTTCGCCGATGCTCAACTCGAAACCTATCAGCACAACCACTTCGTTCGGCGGCACGATCTGGACCAATTGCGGATTGCTCTCCACGCGGACCACTTCCAGGTCGAGCTTGAGGATGTTCTCCCAGGCATGTTGCAACTCGGCGAGGAACAGCCCGGTGACTCGGGAAATCAATCGCAGTTCGATCTCCGTCAACGGCCGGCGTGCCAACGGGCTGCCCTCACGGCCTCCTCCCAGCAGCCGGTCGATTATCGGGTAGAGGACCGAGAGGTTGATGTCCAGTATCAGGTTTCCTTCCAGCGGCTCGGCCTTCAACAGGTTGAAGCAGGTGGGGTTTTCCAGGCTGAAGACAAACTCGCTGTAGGTCAGTTGGTCCACCCTGGTGAGCTTCACCTCGACCATGCCGCGGAGCATCGCCGAGAGCCCCGCCGCAAAGTTGCGGCCGAACCCTTCGTGCAACGTCTGCAACGCCCGCATCTGCTCCTTCCCGACGCGCTCCGGACGCTTGAAGTCGTATGGAGCAATCTTCTCGCGCGGCTTGTCATGCGCGACCGAAGTAGTCGGCTCGGCCGCTTTGCTTCCCGCCGGACCGCCATCTCCATCCATGGCGCTGAGCAGACTTTCTACTTCCGCCTGGCTAAGCACGTCGTCGCTCATCGGAATGTCCTCTTAAGTCGGAAATCGGAGGTCGGAAGTTGAAAGCTCACTGGCGTACCTGACCGTTGCCGTAGACAACATACTTGTAACTGGTTAGCTCGTTTATGCCGCAGGGTCCCCTGGCGTGGAACTTGTCGGTGCTGATGCCGATCTCCGCACCCAGCCCAAACTGGCCGCCGTCGTTGAACCGCGTGCTGGCGTTTATCATCACGGCCGAACTGTCCACTCGGGTGGCGAACTCCCGGGCGGAGTTTATGTTGGTGGTCACAATCGTCTCGGTGTGCTGGGAGCTGTACCGGTTGATGTGCTCGATCGCCTCGTCGAGTGAATCTACCACCTTCACCGAAATCACCGGCCCCAGGTATTCGGCCTTGTAGTCTTCTTCGGTTGCCTCGGAGGCTTGGGGGAACAAGTTCCGGGTTCGTTGGTCGCCGCGGATTTCCACTCCCTGCTGGACCAGCGCCTTTGCGATCCGCGGCAAGAGCGCCTCGGCCGCCTCGGCGTGAACCACCAGCGATTCGGCCGCGTTGCAGACACCCATCCGCTGGCACTTGGAGTTCACCGTCAACCGCTCGGCCAACTCCGGATCGGCCGACTTGTCGATATAAACGTGGCAGTTGCCGGCGAAATGCTTGATCACCGGCATTTTGGCCTCCCGGCTCACGCGGCGGATCAGCCCTTCACCGCCCCGGGGTATTACCACGCTAATGTACTCGGGCATGTTCAACAGATGGCCCACCGCTTGCCGGTCGGTGGTGGCTACAAGCTGCACGGCATCGGCCGGCAGGTCGGCGTCGGCGGCCGCCTCGGACATAATCCGGGCGATGGCCGCGTTGGAATGGGCCGCCTCCTTGCCGCCGCGAAGTATCACCGCGTTCGAACTCTTCACGCACAATGCGGCCGCGTCGGCCGTGACGTTCGGCCGAGACTCGTAAATGAAAAATATCACACCCAGCGCAACCCGAACCTTCTGCACCTCCAGCCCATTGGGCCGAATCGACGACGATATCACCTCGCCCACCGGGTCGGGAAGCATGGCCACCTTTTTGAGCGCCCGGGCAATCGAATCGATCCGATCAGCGGTAAGCCGCAGCCGATCGACCTGGGCGTCGGTCAGGCCGAAGTCCTCCGCCGCGGCCACGTCCAACCGGTTCGCCTCGGCCAACGCCACCGATCGCTCGGTCAATAGCCGCGCACTGCCCCGAAGCCAGGCCTCCTTCTGAGCCCCAGTCCCCCGAGTCATCTCGGCCGCCGCCCGCTTGGCACGCCGCGCCACGTCCAGGCAATATTGCTTCAAGTCATCATGGTCGGCAACCGCCAAAAGGACACCTCTATTTGATCGTTTCTATCGGGTGCAGGAACGGACTTCTTTTGGACGGCAGTGGTAGGGTGGGTCGAGCGAAGCGAGCCCCACCAGAAAACAGCCGAATCATGGTTGGTGGGGCTCGCTTCG
>JAUWJC010000338.1 GCA_030607895.1 Pirellulales bacterium | reverse complement strand
GCGGCTTCGCAACCCTCAACCCTCAACCCTCAACCCTCAACCCTCAACTCTCACCTCTCAACTCTCAACTCTCAACTCTCAACTCGCAACTCTCAACTAATCTAGTGAGCGAACTGGACCTCCGGCACTTCGACTCGATCGGCGATCTGCGCGCCATGGCAGCCGAGTGGGACGCGCTCTGGCGGTGCAGCCCAGTGACGCTGCCGACCGCCCGGGCGGAATTGGTCGCGCTGTGGCTCGAGCACTTTGCTCCCAACGCTCGGCTACGCGTGCTGACCGTCCGACAAGCCGGCCAATTGGTGGCGGCACTTCCGCTGGTTGGAAGAAAGGTCCGTGCGGTCTTGCCGGCAGGCGACCTGCCAATGAACTACTGGTCGCCGAACGGCGAGCTGCTATTGGACCCGGCGGCCGACTGCAATGCCGTGATGGACCTGTTGGCCGGCGCGATGAATGAATTACCCTGGCCGCTTTTCTGGCTGGAAATGGTTCCAATCGAAGAACCTCGCTGGAAGGCACTTGTCGAGGCCCTCGTGCGGCGGGGACTGCACGTCGACGTGCATACGCGCTATCGGATCGGCCGGGTCGAAGTTACGGGCGACTTCGACAAGTACGAAGCCGGCCTATCGAAGAACCTCCGCCGCAGCCTCCGCCGAGACGCGCGGCGTTTGGAAAAGGCCGGCCCCGTGCAATTTGCGGACTACAGCCACTTCACGCCGGAAGAAGTCGACGAGCACCTGCGTCGGGCTTTCGAGATCGAAGACCGCGGCTGGAAGGGCCGTGCCGGCGGTTCCGTGCTTGGCACGCCCGGCATGTTCGACTTCTACCGGCGCCAATGCCGGCAACTTGCCGAGTGGGGCCAACTCAAAATGGCCTGTTTGTCGTGCCGAGGGGAGCCAATCGCCTTCGAGTTGGGATGGACCGGAAAAGGTGTCTACCACTCGTTCAAGGTGAGCTACGATCCGGCGTATGATCAGTTTGGTCCGGGCCACCTTCTGCGGAAGCACTTGATCCGGTCGCTGTTCGAGCAGCCGGGCAATAGACTGGTCGATTTCCAGGGCCCGCTGACCGAGGCGCTTGGCTCTTGGTCCACGCAATCCTACCCGATCGGCCGGCTGGTTGTCGCGCCCCGCCGCATTTCCAGCAGAATCCTGCTGGCCGCCTACCGAACACTGGCCCCGGCAGTCCGCCGCCTGCGACGAGGGTAAGCCTGCCACGGACCGGTTCCTGGTTCTTGCCGCTTGCCTCGCCCTGGCGGACTGGCGCATGTCGTGCTATTATGATGAATAATCGTTTACGGTTTTCACTGGCACAATGGAATCAGGCCACTGATGAAACACGGATCAAACACGGATAGAAAAAACGAATGAAGCGACACTCGAAATCCGGCCACTCAATCCGTGTTTAATCCGTGTTTAATCTGTGTTTAATCCGTGGCCAAGATAATCCCGTGAACAGCCGTTATGCTGATCTTACCCTTCTGCCGCGGACCGCGTGGAAAGGGGCCTCCCGCGCTTGACCCGCCGTTTTCCCCCGACACTTGCCATCAAAATGCCTTCGTCTTCTTTGCGTGCGGTTGTCTTCGACATGGACGGTCTGATGTTTAACACCGAGGATGTCTACTCGGCGGTTGGTACCGAACTGCTTCGGCGGCGGGGACACGAGTTCAGCAAGGAGTTGAAAACCGAGATGATGGGCCGGCCGCCACGGCCGTCCTTCGAGGTGATGATCCGCTGGTGCTCGTTGGACGACGGCTGGGAGCAACTCCGCGACGAATCGGAGGTGCTCTACATCGACTTGTTGGACGACTATCTGGCCCCGATGCCCGGCCTCTGGCAACTGCTCGACTCGCTGGAATCGGCCGGCATCCCCAAGGCGATCGGAACCAGCAGCCAGCCGAAACTGGTCGACGCCACGCTGTCGCGGTTCGATTTGCAGCCTCGTTTCCAGTTCATTCTGACGGCCGACGACATCACCCAGGGCAAGCCGCATCCGGAGATTTACTTGAAGGCGGCCGAGCGGCTTGCCGTCCTGCCTCGCGAGACGATGGTGTTGGAAGACAGCCAGATCGGTTGTCGGGCCGCCGCTGCCGCCGGCGCCTTCGTCGTGGCCGTGCCAAGTCCGCATAGTCGGGATCACGACTTCGGAACCGCCACACTGGTGGCCGACAGTCTGGCCGATCCGCGGCTGTATGATGCACTTGGGATCGGCCGAAAAAGGGACCAGGTTTAATTTGTGCGAAGCACCCTTCGGGCCGTTCCGGCAAATTAAACCTGGTCCCTTTTTCGGCTCTACCAACTTGACGGAAGGCCCGTCACCCAGCGGCGGAAATCGGCGTCCAGTTCGGCTTGCGAGCGATCCGAAAACACCCGGCCCACAGCCTTGCGGCCGGTTGGATCGCTTTTGTGACCGGCACGCAACAGGCGGTAGAACCTGGCCAACACGCCGCGCTCTTGCATGTACAGGCAGAAGTACCGGGCGTGCGCGTAGTTGAGTTCTTCGCAATCGGAGTGGAAGTCGTCGGACCCCACGAGCGAGTCGAGCGTCCGCAGCCGGTCTTGGCCAGCGGCCGCCTGCAAGACTCCCAGCCGTCGGCCCGCAAGCCCTTCGATTTTACCCCGGTCGATGCGGCACTGCTCGTGGAGCGCGGCGAGCCCTTCATTGAACCAGTCGGGCGCGTCGGGAAAATCGAATGCCATCAGCGCGTGCGTCAACTCGTGCAACAACGCCTTCTCGCCGGCGGCGAGGTTGACGATAACCGTTCGCAAGTGCGGCCGGTAGTAACCATGCGACGATGGCCGTCGCTTGCCGAAGAGCCTTTTCGCGTAGGCCCGATAGGCCGATTCACCGCCGAACAAGAGCACGGTAATCGGCTCGTCGGGGCCGGTCCGGAAGTAGCAAGTAATCATCGCCCGAGCGGCCGGTGCGATTGTCCGCCGGTGGCGGCGGTCCAACTCGGCTTCGGACAAGTCGCCGCCAATGACAAACGGCGTGCGGACGATCACATGGCACTCGTCGCCCAACTGCCGTCGAAGCCAGTCGCCCGTCTGCCGACAAGCGGCAGCAAGCTGAACCCCCGGCGCTTCCGGTGACTGTCTCTGGCTATTGCCGCGCAACGACCGGACTGCCCACCCTGCCGCAAGCAAGCCGACAGCAACAAGCAGTACGGGCAGCAGACGTTTCATTTTATCCATGGTTGCCAAGATGTAGGGTGGGCAATGCCCACCGACATACAACATCTTGTGGTGGGCAATGCCCACCCTACACAAATCAAACAGTCAAATTAAGTAGGTGGAGGTGAAGGGAGTCGAACCCTCGACCTCAGCATTGCGAACGCTGCGCTCTCCCAACTGAGCTACACCCCCAATGGGTCACTCCAGGTATATCGGCCCACTCCATTGTAGAAGACAATGGGCGGCAGCATTCCATTATAGAAGACAACGGCGGGATGGTGAAGGGGGAGAGGGAAGTCGGAAGTCGGAAATCGGAGGTCGGAAATCGGAGGTCGGAGGAGGGCCGCTTGCGGCTTCGCAACGGTGTTCGCTATTCGACATTCCTTTGTTCGTCCGTTCGACATTCACACCTCTGACTTCCGCCCTCCGACCTCCGACTTCATCAGGGTTCCAGGCCCAGGCTGTTGAGATAGGCGGCTTGCTGGCGTTTTGGGCCGAGCTTCCGGGTGATTTCCCGCCATCGCCCGGCAGCCGTGCGAAGGACGTCGGCCGGCGACTTCTCGCCGCTGACCGCTTGGTGTACGGCCTCGTCAAGAGCGGCCAGATACTCCGCCCGGCCGGGAAGCCGAAGCCCAAAAAGCCACTGCTGACGCCGGAACGGCTGCTCGAGCCCGTCGGCATATTGGGCGGCAGTCGTCGAAGCGAGTTGCGGCTCGACCCACGCCCGGGCCATTTTGACCTGCGACCGGCGAAAAAGGGTCGTGGCGGGGCTTGCGGCGCTAAACTGCCCGCCGGCCAAATCTTGCGACATCCACCGGAGTAACTGGAAGGCCACCTCCGGCTGGGCCGACGTGCGACTGACCACGCCGATCCGCCCGGCCATGCCTAAAAGGGGTACTCGACGATCGTCGGATTCGCCGCGCGTTTGCCAACTCTTTTCGTCCCGGTTGTAGACCTCGGCCGTGCCGGGCAATTCGGCCAGTCCAGCCCGAATTGCGGATGACTCGACACCGTCTGGCAGTGCGGCAGTGCACGAGGGCCAACTCAGTGCCAGGCCGCAATCTCCCCGCCAAAACGCCTTGCGCACGGCGGCCGGATCGTACTGAAGCCTCTTGGTTTTGGACGGACCCAATCTGGCCGCGGCCACCAACTCGCCAAGCGCCCGGACGAACGGCGGACCGTCGACCAACGGCTCCATCGTGTCGATGTCGCCCAAGGTCGAGTAGTTACTGGGGTGTTTTGCGTACGGTGCGGCCCGGGCCAAAAGCACCAATCCGGCCCAGCCGTCGGCCAACGGCTCGATTGTTCCGTGCCACGGCTGGTTATCCGGCGGAGCCGCTTCGCCCAGGTTCTTCCGGTCGGCCAGCAGTTGTGCCAGTTCCTGGTACTCGGTCCAGGTCTCGGGCGGACGGCGGCCAAGCTTTTCGAGCAGATCTGCCCGATAGTAGCAGACCAGCACGGGCGACCCGAAAGGCACCGCTTGGGTCGATTGCCCCCAGACCACATCGCAAAGCCGCACAAGCTCGAAGATGTCCGACCAACCCTGTTCGGTATCTTTGGTCAGCTTATCGGGCACCGGGACGATCAACTCCCGCTGGGCCAGCGGTCCGAGCAGGTGCGACGGGCAGATCACGGCATCCGCCTCGAGCACCTTGGCGGCAGCCAACTCCTCCTCGCCGATCTGTTCGACCAACAGTTCCGAGCCGGTCTGTGCGTTCCATTCACCGCGTGCCTGCTCGGCCGCCTTGGCCAGCGCCGCGTCGCTCACCACCAACAGACGCAGCGTTACGCCCGACAGCACGGTGTCTTCCGGCGGCGGCACGTCTTGCGGAGCCGGCTTCCGACCACCGGCCATCAGCAAGCAGCAGAGGCAGAGAAGGGGGAAGGCGGAAGGGGGAAGG
>JAUWJC010000579.1 GCA_030607895.1 Pirellulales bacterium | reverse complement strand
GATTTTGTGTCGTTAAGACCACAATCCGTAGTGTGCGTGAAACGCACCATGCACTACTACAAAAGTGGTGCTGCAAAAGTTCACAACCGCTCACGGCAAATGGGAATTGGAGGAGTATTTCGACGATGACCGAAGCCACCAGAACACTGCGGATTGCGATGCTCGCGCCGATTAGTTGGCCGGTGCCGCCGGAAGGGTACGGTCCCTGGGAAAAGGTCGTGTGGAGTTTGACCGAGGAGTTGGTTCACAAAGGGCACGAGGTGACGCTCTTTGCGGCGGCCGGGTCGCAAACTTCTGCCCAGTTGGTGGAGACGATACCTCATCCGCTGTCCAATTGGCCGGAAGACGAACTCCGGACACCGCAACAGCTTGACCCGCAATCGGGGCTACTGGTGGGGCCGCCGGACTTTCGGGTTCTGGAACAGCAACACATCGCCACATGCATGGAGGCGGTCCGTGGGGGAAGCTTCGACGTCGTGCATTCACACCTGCACGTGCATGCGCTGGTCTTTTCGCGGTTGATTCCTTGCCCCATGGTTTCTTCGCTCCACGGAGCGGCCTGGGTCAAGTCGCTGCATCCCGTGTTCGACCGCTACCGCGACCAACCGTTCGTGTCGCTCTCCCAGGCCGAGCGGCAAATGAAACCAGATTTGAACTATGTGGCGACCGTCCACAACGGCATCCCGCTCGGTGAGTTTCCGCTGTGTACGGAAAAGGAATACTATCTGCTGTTTGCCGGGCGCCTTTCGCCGGAAAAGGGGCCGGACTGTGCGATCGAGATTGCCCGTCTGGCGGGCAGACCGTTGCGTCTGGCCGGGCTGATCGAGCCGCAGCACCAGACGTTCTTTGACGAGAAGGTGAAGCCGCACCTGGACGACGGGAACGTGACGTACCTGGGGTGCCTGCCGCAAAAAGAGCTTGCCAAGCAATACCAGCGGGCGGCTGCGGTGCTCTTCCCGATTTCCTGGTGTGAGCCATGCAGTTGGGTGGGTATCGAAGCACAGGCCAGCGGCACGCCGATCATCGGCACACGATACGGCTATCTGCCGGAATTGATCCGAGAAGGCGAGACCGGCTTCCTGGTCGACACGGTGAAGGAGGCGGCTGCGGCGGTGGATCGGCTCGGAGAACTCGACCCTAGGGCGTGTCGTGCCAACGTGCAAGCCCGATTCAGCGTCCAGACGATGGCGGCAGGATACGAGCGGGTTTTCCGGAAAGTGATCGGCGAGGAGGATTGATCGGCCGTTTCCACCCACGGCTATCCACGGGCAAAGCCAACAGGAGTCTGCCCCATGAACGATATCGTTACACGCTACGATAAGAATCCGATTCTCACCAAAAGCGATGTGCCTTATCCGGTCGAGACCGTGCACAACGCGGGGGCGGTGAAGCACGAGGGACGCTACCTTTTGTTGTTTCGCTCACACCGGCGCAACGGCAGATCGATCCTCGGCCTGGCGGAGAGCGACGACGGTTTTCGTTTTCGAGTCCGCCCCGAGCCATTCATGGCGCCGGCCACCGAGGGCGTGTTCGCGGAATACGAAGAGTACGGCGTCGAAGACTGCCGGATTTCGCTCGTGGAAGGGGCATACCTGTTGACATACAGCGCCTATTCACGCCACGGGGTGCGAATAGGGCTTGCTCGGACGACCGATTTTGCCGCTGTCGAGCGGATTGCCCTGATCTCGCAAGCCGACATGCGCAACGCGGTCATTTTTCCGGAGAAGATCGACGGGCGTTACGCGCGGCTCGACCGGCCGCACTCGCACATCGCTCCATGGTCAATCTGGATCAGCTATTCTACCGACCTGATCCATTGGGGTGATTCGCGCCTTGTGATCAAGCCAGCCACTTATCATTGGGACGAACAGAAGATCGGTCCCGGCGCCACACCGATCAAGACCGAGGCCGGCTGGTTGAACATCTACCACGGGGTATTTTCGACGACCCGGGGAGGTGTCTACCGACTGGGTGTGGCACTACACGATTTGGAGGATCCTGCCACCGTGATCGGCGTGGCCGACGACTGGATCCTCCAGCCCGCCGATCCCTGGGAACTAGCCGGCTACGTCAATAACGTGGTTTTCACTTGCGGTGCCGTGCCCGAAGTCGACGGCACCGTAAAGATATACTGGGGCGGCGCCGATCAGGTGATGTGCGTTGGCACGGCCAAAATCGACGATTTGGTCGATTTGTGCCTGAAAAACCCGCGGCCGGCAATCTGAACTGAATCGTTCACAGGGGACTGTCCCAATTTTCGCGGCGTGAGGGACGTTGCCTTGAAAAATCGCTTGACCGCCGCGAAAATGGGACTGTCCCCCTGGCACCGCGGGAAGGGGACAGGTCCATGTTTTCGGCCAACCGTTTGCCCGCGAAATGCGCTTTTCGGCCGAAAAATGGACCAGTCCCCAGTCAACCCGTGAACGCTTACGTCAGGAATAGACAAGGTGCGAAAGCGTTATTTGATGTTGGCGATGGCGCACAATCTGGGGACCATCATGCGCAGTCTGTTTGGAATGGGCACGGCCAGGAGTCAGCAGGCGGAAGGCGTTTTTGCCGCCGCCTTGCGTCTTGCCCTACTTAACCTCATAGGCTTGCCACAACGAACCCAGACGCCGAGAAACCGATTTTCGCGAGTCCCGGCTCAACCAGCCAGCGGCATCCGTGGTGCTCGCCCTGGCCACGTGAAACCACTAAAACCGACTTG
>JAUWJC010000425.1 GCA_030607895.1 Pirellulales bacterium | reverse complement strand
TCCTGCCCGACAAGGCAATCGACCTGATGGACGAGGCCACCAGCCGGCTGGCGATGGAGTTGGAGAGCGTGCCCGAGGAGATCGACCAGGTACAACGGCGCTTGGTCCAACTCGAACTGGCTGCCCGGCAATTGGCCGACGAAACCGAAGAGCACGCCCAGCAGCGACTAACCGAGATTGAAACCGAAATGGAAGACCTCAATCGCAAGCTGGCAAGTCTGCGCGAGCAATGGGAGGGGGAGAAACTCGGCCTTGGAGACGTCCACCAGATACGCAGCCGGCTGGCCGACGTCGAACTGGAGTACAACCACCTAAGCGCGGCAATCAAGGAGAAGCAGTCCTCCGGCGTACCGGTCGGCGAGGAGGAATATCAGAAGCTGTACGAATTGGATATCCAACGAAAGCAGCTTTCCGAGCAGTTGGAAGCGACCGGATCGAACGAACCGGCCAATGGCGGCCGACGCCTGCTACGCCAGGAGGTTGGCCCCGAAGAAATCGCCGAAGTGGTTAGCGCGTGGACCGGCATTCCCGTTACCCGAATGATGGAAACCGAACGGGCGAAGCTCCTGGTTATGGAAGAACGGATCCACCAGCGACTGGTTGGTCAGGACGAGGCGGTCGAGGCGGTGTCGGGCGCGGTCCGACGCAGCCGTTCCGGCCTGCAAGATCCGAATCGACCCATCGGCTCGTTCATATTTCTCGGACCGACCGGCGTGGGAAAGACCGAACTCTGCAAGACGCTTGCCCAGGTAATGTTCGACGATGAGAACGCGATGGTCCGCCTAGACATGAGCGAATTCATGGAGCGGCACACGGTGAGCCGATTGATAGGCGCCCCGCCAGGATACGTGGGCTACGAAGAAGGCGGCCGCTTGACGGAAGCCGTCCGCCGGCGACCCTACGCGGTAATCTTGCTGGACGAAATCGAAAAGGCGCATCGCGACGTTTTCAACGTTCTCTTGCAGGTACTCGACGACGGCCGCCTGAGTGACAACCAAGGCCATACAGTCGATTTCACCAATACAATCGTCGTTATGACCTCCAATATCGGCAGCCAACTGATCCAGGAAATATCGCGCGAAGGCGGCAGCGAAGAGGATATCCGCGAGGCGGTTACCGGGGCACTCCACTCCCGGTTCCTGCCGGAGTTCCTCAACCGAATCGACGAGACGATCATCTTCCACCCACTCACGGCAGAGCATATCCATCGGATCGTCCGCCTGCAAATCGATCGGTTGCGCAAGCAGCTTCAGGAGAAAGGGATCGAACTGGAAGTGACCGCGGCGGCAATCGATGCCATAGCCGAGCAGGGGTATGACCCCGCTTATGGTGCCAGGCCGCTTAAACGGGTTATTCAGCAGCAGATACAGAATCCACTGGCCGTGGAGATTCTCAAACGTGATTTCGCCGAGGGCAGCCGGGTGAAAATCGATTGTTCCGGCGGCGAGTTCGCCTTCCAGCGGATCGAACAGCACCAGCCGGCGTAGTCCTTCCTAACCTGCACCGCGTCCGCGCAGTATAGTTGTAATAGCATCTGCCGGATGACCGGAAGGACGGTATGCGCATGGCGTCAGAGATCTCCGCCTGGAACCTGAATGTGCTGGCAGCCGTGGGCTTGGGAGGTTTGGCCGCGCTGGCATATCTGGTTAGCCGGGCGCGCCTCCGACGTGGTGAGTTCACGCTGGTCGATACCCTGATTCTCGTTGCAACCATGGCGATCGTCACGGCGGCCGGCATCCCTCTTTTCAACTATGCGGCCGACCGGGCAAAGGCCAGCAGCCTGGCGCAGCTCCTGCACACAATGCGAGTGCAGATCGAGTTATACAAGGTGGATCACGGTGGTGAAGTCCCCTTGCTCTTCGAGGGCGCCTTCCCGCAACTGTCCCAAGCCACCGACACCGACGGCACGCCTGGCCCGGCCGGAAAACAACACCCCTTCGGTCCATACCTTCCGCATGGTATTCCCGCAAACCCATATACGGGCATATCTTACGTTGCACCCGCCGACAGCTTCCCCCCAAAATCAGCCAAAGGTATCGGCGGCTGGCTCTACCATCAGGAGACCGGACACCTCGCGCCCGATCTGAAGGATTGCCTGGAAAAATAGGAAGAAAACGGTTGCCAAGATACACCGGTCCATGCACGTGGATTTTGGCATTCGCACAGGCTGCAACCTATATTTTAGCCTGGAATTCCATACAATCCTCGCCCAAACGAAGGGGAACGCGGCGTGCCGGGAACCTCGCTATCGGACGTACAGCTACCGGCGACGGTGGCCCTGGCAGCTATCGCCGCGCTGGGTTATCTGGCCAGTCAGGCGCGACACTGGCGTACCCAGTTCACCCTGCTCGACGCCATGATTCTGGTCGCCCTGATGGCAATCGTCACGGCGGCGGGCATCCCGGTGTTCAACGCCATCGGAGGACAGGCGCAACGAAGCGCAACGTTACAGAACCTACGGTCGATGCGGGCGACGATCGAGCTATACAAGGCCGAACACGGTGGCGAAGTCCCCTTGCTCTATCGAGGGACACTCCCGCAATTGACGGAAGCCACCGACGCAGCGGGAAAACCGGGCCCGCCGGACGCTCGCCATCCGTTCGGGCCGTACCTGCCCAATGGAATTCCACCCAATCCATGCACCGGGACTTCGCTTATCAGCCCGATCGACGTGTTTCCCCCGACTTCTCCAAGCGGTGTTGGTGGGTGGCTGTATCATCAACCAACCGGCCGGATTGCGGCCGACGTGAAGGAACACCTGAACGACTAAGGGTTGACCGAGAAATAGCTTCAGCATTTCCCCTCCGGCCCTGTGCCGGAGGAAGGGCGACTACCAGTTAGTTCCCAAACCCGTTCCCCCGGCACAGGGCCGGAGGGAAGTACGCAACTTGTTCTCGGCCAGTCCGATGCGGCCACGGAACCGGCGTTACCGCCGCTCAAGTTCCCAGTTCGCAACGATTACCTCACCGCCCGGTGTGAGTTGGCGAATCTTCTCGGTAATCATGGTCCGTTCCGACACGGTAGCCTTCTGCAGCCGTTTGGATAGTTGCGTCAACTTCTTGCGGCGATGACGGCGGCGTTTTATCTCTTTTCGGCGTTCGCTAATCGGCACCTCTTTGACTCCTCGGTCTCAGTCGATAGTACAAGCAAGCGGCGTGGACCGGCACCCGTCGGGGTCACCGAACCACCAGAAACCAACTTTTCTACCACACAACGCGACGCACGTCAACGCGGCCAACGGCCGAAATCGCTCGGCCATCGCTCGGAAACCGGGCGAATGGCCACGTTGTAGAATTCATGGGCCCGGGTTTGACAATCGGCCCGGCAACCGGTTAAAGTTGTCCGATGGGTCCTACTAGAAAGACATTCGCCGGATGGGTGGCCGAGTGGTCTAAGGCGGCAGTCTTGAAAAAGAATCTCGGCAATCGGCAGAAACGCCAGAAACCCCTTGTTTTCTAGGGGTTTTCAGCACTTCGGCACCCTCTCACAAACACCCGAAAACACCCCGAAAATGTCCCTTGCGGGTGTCAGTGACACCCGCCGATCTTGTCCGCTGCGGTTATCCGCCGCGTACTTCGTGGCGAATCCGGCTGAACCAAACCGCCCGTGTACGCCGCTGCTCGGCAACGAGGTCCCGGGCTTCTGCCACGCTGGCGACAATCACGCCGGTCTTCAGCCGATCAGCCGAGACTCGCCCCACCGTGCGATAGACCGATAGACCAACGGCACGCGGGAAGGCGAAGCGTGTCTTGGGCATCAAGGGATACCCCATCTAATTCGCGCCCAAGAAGCCGGGGCTGGGCAAGCGGTCTCCCGGCTGAAAGGCCTCGATAAAATGCTCTTGGGTCGCGGTCCAAGCTGGCAAGGTCGGCGGGATCGCGTTCAACGTCAAGAGGGTCGGGTGTGCTGCTGTCGGGTTGGTCGGCTGGGTCGGGCTGCTCGGGCATTGTTGCGGGCCTATTTCGAGCGTGTTTCGGGGCTGCTGATCGGGTGATGGGATAAGGGTAGCTAATGTTGAAGCGGGCTAGAATAAGCAAAGATTGTCCATTGCGTCTCATCCGCTCGCCTAGCGTGAGTTTACTACGGACGACCGGCAATAATCAGGTAACCTGTTGCAGTCACACGATTTAAGCCAGTTTTCAATTGTATACACCAACACCCTTGAGTTTTGGGCGTTGCTTGTGTAATTGGATACTCTGCGTATAC
>JAUWJC010000096.1 GCA_030607895.1 Pirellulales bacterium | reverse complement strand
TCTACGCCTTGCAGGCCGGACAGGTCGTCAGCCACGAACACGACATCGGCGGCCAGTGGACACACCTGGCGGCCGTCCGCCAAGGCAAAGAACTTCGGCTGTACGTCAACGGCCGACCGGCCGCCACCTCGCAGGCGCCCGAAAACCGCACCTTCGATCTGACGAACACGCACCCACTGACGATCGGCTTCGGCGCACAGAACTACTTCACTGGGTCGATAGCCGACCTGCGCCTGTACCGAGGGGCGCTCGATGCGGAGCAGGTCAAGCAGATCCACGCAACCCGCCAGACCAATGCGCGGGCTGTGTGGCAAGCATCAGCCCAAAACCCGCCCGCGGTGACACACGACGCTGATCCCGCGGAGCCAACGGCCTTCGCCGCGGCCGAACTGCGGCGGTATCTGGAGCAAATCCTGGGCAAGAAGCTGCCCAAAGCGCCGGCCGGCGACCATGCACCGGTCATTCATCTTTCCGTCAAACAAGCCGCCGAGTTGACCGACGAGGGCTACCAACTCCATGCCGAAGGGAACACTTACCACATTACCGGCGGCGGCCCGCTGGGACTGGTCTTTGGGACCTACGAGTTCCTGCGTCGCTCGGGCGGCTGCCGGTTCAGTGACCTGGCGCCCGACGGAGAGCACGTTCCTCGCAAAGATTACATCCAGGCCGACGCCGGCCCGCTGCGAATGAAACCCAAACTGTGGTACCGGGCCTTGCAGCAGTGGCCCCGCGAAGACGCCGAACTCTGCCGTCGGCGCATCGACTGGATGGCCAAGAACGGCCTTAACTACCTCATGTACACACCCCGACGTTTGCAGAACGAACCCGAGGGCTACCCCAAGGAGTGGTTCGATCGGGAGCTCCGTCCCGCGATTCGCAAGCGGGGGATGAAGCTCGACATGAACCACCACAACATGCTCTATTGGCTGCCGCCGGGTCGCTACATGAAGGACCATCCCGAGTGGTATGCCCTGATCGACGGCGAGCGCGGAAAGCGGCTCAATCAACTCTGCATCTGCACCAGCAACAAGCAAGCGGTCGACACACTCATCGAGAACGTGCGAAAGTACCTCCGCGAGAACCCGGAGGTGAAGATCGTCGGCATCATCCAGCAAGACGGCTACGGCATGTGCCAGTGCGACAAGTGCGTTGCCGGCGACGAGAACCCAAAGGACGCCTTTCGCAAAGGCGGCCGTGCCGAAAACCGCAGCAAGACCCGGCGCTACGCCAAGTTGCTAAACGCGGTGGCCCTTGCGATCCGGGACGAGTTCCCCGACGTGTTGGTAGGCGGCGCGGCCTACGTCGACATGCTGTGGCCCCCTCGTGACGTGCAGCTTGAACCTAACACCACGATTTGGGTTGCCCTGTACTGGCGCGATGCTTGCCGACCAATGGCGCCGGACAATACGTCCGATTTGAACAAGCACTTCTTCAACCTCCTGAAGCTGTGGAAGAAAGTTTATCGGGGCCGGCTGAGCGTCTACGAGTACTACATGGGCATGTGCATACAGCGATCACTGCCCTACCCGATGTCGGAGGTGATCATTGAAGATTGGCGGCACATGAAGCGATTGGGTGTCGAGGGGGCGACCGTCCAGTGCTGGGCATCCGAACACAGTGTATACCTGTTGAACAACCTGGCCTTCGCGCGCTGTGGTTGGTACGATCAGGTCGACCACGACCAATTGCTGGACGACTACCTGCTGGGGGCCTACGGCTCGGTGGCGGAAGAGGTCCGGCCGATCTTTGAAGGCCTGATCCAGGCCATGCGCGACCGCTCGCGGCAAGCGGGTGTACTGCAACCCAACGGCGAGAACGTTCGGTACTTTTTGGCCCAGGTCGGCCGCGACACGATCCGACAGGCCTTGGAGGCCGCACGGCAAAAGGCCAACAACGGTCGCGAGCGTCGTCAGGTGCAGAAGCTATCTGCGGCAGTCCGTTACTGGGAACTGGCGGCTGATATCTTTGAGTTGCGCGCACAGGCAAGCCGCTTGCACAAGACCGATCCGCGGGCCGCTCTAACGCTGCTCGATCAAGCCGTGAATGAACTGTGGACCAAACTCCAAGAACACATGGAAACGTTGATGCCAAAGGGCTGGCTGGGCGCAACGACCCGGAGCCGGTGGAAGCGTGCGATCGACAAGATCAAGCAGACCGCGGCCGAATGGCGCAAGCAGACGTCCAACCGGTAGCCGAAGGCCGGTGAGCCTTCAGGCGGGAATTCCGTCGAGCAACTCGACCTTTCGCCCGTCGACCTGCCGGCGGGCGTCCGGGAGGATGTGGCGGAAGTCCTCGGGCAGTTGAGGGAGCTTTACGCGGCGCATCACCTGGTCAAGCCGCACCATCAGGCGGGCGTCGTCCAGGTAGTCCCCGAGTATCCGCTCGCGGCGGAATTTCAGAATCATCGGCGCCAGACGATCGGTTGGCCGGGGCGCCATGCGGTTGACTGCCGCTTCCACTGCAGCCGCGTCGACCGACTCCAACACGGCGTAGTAGGTCTCCAGCCGCTTGGCGTCTTCCGCCACGAGCGAAGCGTCCAACAGCAACTCCACCAACAAGTGGCCGAGAAAACTGGGCCGAAAACCCCGCTCGCACTGCAAAGCATCGCGCACTGCGACCGTCAACGCCAGCGACAGTTCGGCAAACGCCCGGCTTGCGTGGAACCGGGCATCGTCACGCAAGTGCTGCATCATGCCCCGGGCGACCGCGGCAACCCGCACGTCCGTATCTTCCATGAACGGCTCGATCTGCTTCCGCCGAATGCGCAACTTGCGATCGGCCACCGTAAGCCAATCGGGCACCGCCGTGCCGGCCACGAAATACGGCTCATCGAGGAACGGGATGCCGTGGGCAAAATAGTTCATCAACCAAAGGCGGAAGGGGGAAGGCGGAAATCCCAAATCAGAAATCCCAAATCAGAAATCATAAACCCTAAATGTCCACCCACTGCCCGATCTTGGCGCTTTCGAGCACCATGTCGCAGACCTTCTGCGTCCGCATGGCGGAGCGCATGTCGGGCATGAATTTCTCGCCGCCTTCAAGGCTGGCTAAAAAATCGGCAAAGCCGTTGATAAAAGTATGCTCGTAGCCGATCGTGCAGCCGGGTACCCACCAGTTCTTCATGTACGGATGCTCGAAATTGGTCACGTGGATCCGCTGCCAACCGGTCAGGTGGTCCTCGATCTTCCGGCCCGTCGCCGGATCGGCGTACTTGAAGTACTGAAGGATGTGCGGGTCTTCCAGGTCGAAGAAGACGGAGCCGTTCTCGCCGTTCATTTCCATGGTGCTGTAGTTCTTCCGGCCGCGAGCGTATCGGGTGCTCTCGAAGGTGCCCATCGAGCCGTTGGCGAAGATGGCCAGGAACATGCAGGCGTCGTCGATGTCGACCTTCTCGACCTTGCCCGTGTCGGCGTGCTTGCGCTGCTTGATGAACGTTTCGGTGTGGGCGACCACCCTCTTGATCGGGCCGTTTAGCCATTCGGCCGTGTCGATGGAGTGTGCCAGCAGGTCGCCGGTAACGCCGGAGCCGGCCACACGCGAGTCCAGCCGCCAGAGCGCCATGCCGCCTTGCGGGACGTCGGCCCCGATGGTATAGTCCTGGTTGTAGGTCGCCCGATAGTGGAACGGACGCCCCACGCGACCCTCTTCGATGATCTGCTTGAACAGTGCGATGGCCGGCACGCGGCGGTAGTTGAACGAGACCATGTTGGCCACGCCGGCTTTCTCCACGGCGTCGACCATCTCCTGCGCTTCGGCCAGGCTCATGGCCAGCGGCTTCTCGCAAACGATAATCTTGCCCGCCTCGGCCGCGGCGATCACCACGTCGTGGTGCATGAAGTTGGGCACGCAAACATCGATCAGGTCGATGTCCTCGCGCTCGACCAGTTTTCGCCAATCGGTGTCCATCGACTCGTATCCCCAGCGCTTGGCGAACGCTTCGAGTTTGTCCTTTTCCTGCTCGCGGGCGTAACACGCCTTGAGTACCGGCTGATGCTCCCGGTCGAAGAAGTGATTCACCTGCGAATACGCATTCGAGTGCGCCCGGCCCATGAATCCACAACCGAGTACGGCAACGTTGAGTGGTTTTGACATTGTCTGGTTCCTTGCAGTTTACGAGTTGAGGGATATCATACTATGGCTTTTGGCCATCCGTTATCAATGTCTCAGTCAGCCACGTCAAGAAGGGCTGAACCACGTCCCGGCCGGCGTCCAAGTACCGCGCGGTTACCGCCACGCCGAGCGGCTGGCCCGGCTTCTTCTGGACGGCCAGGTATGAGTGAATTCGCGCCTTCGGCAAATGGGCGTTGGTGAACAGCCGGTCTTCGCTTGGTATGCCGTCGAGGAACCGCTCGACGTGCGGCATCATTTTGTCGTCTTCGGGAACGAGTAAGGCGGCGAAATCCTCCAACATGCCGGGCAGCCTGTTGTTCGGCATGATCCAGACGCCCAATCGGACGGTCTCGGAATCATCCGTCAGATCCATGATCGTGCCTTCTTCGGCGGGCTTGTCCGGTACGTTCTCGTGCCCGGCCTTGCGAAGCCGATCCCGCAGTTGCTCCCATCTGGATTGCGCGTTTGTGTCCGCATCGACCAGAACGGCCACCCGCTCAACTTCGCTTTCCTTCAGTCTGATCGGCACTTGGTCCAATAGGTATTCGATTCCTTCGCCTTGCTCGCCGCCGTCGAGTTCCGGATCGCCCTTGACTGGTTCGATATTGAAGTCAACGTCGATGCAATGAGCCTTGCACAGATGCCTAACAACGTGCTCGTCGTCGTTTCCTTCAACCAACAACACTCGTTTGCCCATCTTTATCGCACCTCAATTTGTTCACGGACGACGATGGGCAAGTCGCTCTTGTCGAAAATGACGGCCCTCGTTTTGTCCTGCCCCTCTTTCTTCTCCAGCCGCACCACCACCCCGTCGTTCTCCTCGTCCTCCGCAACCGCTTCGGCGAACGCCTTGGTGCAATCCCAGGAGTGGGAGGTTGCGAACACCTGGAGGTTATAGCGCCGAGCGAGCCGGAAGACCAATCGCCAAAGCTTCACGTGGAGCGTGTAGTGGATGCAGTTCTCGATTTCGTCAATCAGAAGGAATTTGGTATTGCGTTTGAGTGCTTCCTCGCGGGTCTCGATGGGAGCGTCTTTGCCCAATTCATCATGCCGTGATGCGGTCCAAGCCAAATAGGTGGCGGCCGTGGCAATCTGAAAAATGCGGAACGGGCCGCCACCAAGGGTCTTCAACGGGATGAGTTCCGTTCGGCCTTGCATCCGCACGAGAACGACGTACCCCGGAACGCGAGTTTTATCTTTGCGAAGTTCCACCCGGTCAAGCGGAGCAACGATGGATACAGAGTCAATGACCTCGCGTTCGTAGGCGTTTTCGGAGATCTTCTCCCACCAACGCCCGAGGACCCCAGACGGCACTCCTTCGACCCGAATGAATACAACGTTCGACAGGAGTGGATAAAGCCAATCCGGCACGCACGGTTCAAACAGGGTCCCTGGGCCACCGTCTCGTCGAATACCGAGTCCGAAAGCGATCTCTATCTCCGCTTCTACGTCACCCTGTTTTTCCTTGAAACGTATCCTCCCCTGCTCCTCGACCTTCTCCATATCAACGAGTTCAAGGGTCAGCCGGCCCTTGGCCGCAGGCCCGTTAAGAGGGCCAATTACGATCTTGCCAACCGAAGGATCCCACGTATGGAACAATGAAACATAGTCGAGGTAGCCTTTGTCCCATGTCTCCGACCAGACCATTCCGTCGCGGTCCGCCAGATTCTCGAGCACCACCGCCCGTTCTTCCGCAGTATAGACGTGCAGCGCCTCGAGCAGCGTCGTCTTGCCGACGTTGTTCTTGCCGACGATCAGGTTCACGCGCCCCAGCCGTTCGATGGTCAGGTGCGAGAACGTGCGAAAATTGGTGATATCGAGACTATCCAGCATCGGGAACCTCCTTCACGGACAATTGGTTACACCTATTCTCGCCACCCATGCGCATCTCGCACGGCGATCATTACCTGGAGTATGTCGTTCCAGGTGTCGGGTTTCATCAATACGTCGTTGGGGAACATGCAGCCGTCCCAGCAGAGGTGGCGGATGCGTTTGGTTAGCTCGCCGTTCGAGTCGCGGAGCCAGTAGCCGGCTGCCCGGGGGATGTCGAGCTTGCCGTTCGGGTCGGTGGCCAGGCAGTGCCGGCCCGTCTTGTCGTGCGAGCCCGAGCCATGCACCGTGCCGTCGTTCTGGGCGACGTGGAAGTCGATCGTCCAGGGCCTTAGCGCATCGGTCAGCGTTTTGTAGGCTTCGTAGAACGTGTTTTCATCGTTCCAGTCGAAGTTCTCGGGCAAGATGCGATCTTCCGGCGCGTTGTAGCCGAGCAGGTAGAGCAGCGTGTGTGACATGTCGGCCTGGAAGCCCAGCACGTCGGGCCGGTCGACCAATTCCAACAGTTGTATCATTCGCCGCCAACTGTGCATGCCGCCCCAGCAGATTTCGCCTTCGGCGGCCAGACGTTCTCCGTGGTCCTCGGCGATGGTGGCGGCCTCGCGGAAGGTTGCGGCGATTTTCTTCATACCGTCTTCGGGATCTTCGGCCCAGCCGGCCACGTCGCATGCCGAGTCGATCCGTACCGCGCCGTTGGGTCGGGTGCCCAGTTCGCGGAGCCGCTTGGCCACGTTGCAACCCTTGCGTACCTGGTCGAGGAACTTATTCCGCTCGGTGGCGCTACCCATGGCCGACCCGCCGCCGGTGGGCGGCCAGATCGGGGCCACCACCGTGCCGATCTCCAGCCCGCGCGATCGGGCCTTTTCGGCCAACTCCTTGATATCGTCGTCGCTGCCGTCGATGTCGATGTGCGGCAGGTAGAGGAACAGGTCGAACCCGTCGAACTTCACGCCGTCCACTTCCGCGGCGGCGGTCAGGTCGAGCATCGCATCCAGATCGATCGGCGGTTCGCCGCCGTCGCCCTTGCCCACCACGCCCGACCAGGCTCCGTTGTGAAGTTTGGGGAAGTTATTTGGAATGTCGCTCATTTGGAAATCCTCGTTCATGGTTTGGAAGGGTTTAGCCGGCGGGCTTGCCCGCCGCTGGTTCGTTCACGGCGGACAAGTCCGCCGGCCGGGCGGAACTCTCAATGTCCAGGATGTCGAACGCTACTCTACTGCTTCCGGTAATCGCCCACCGCCGGCATGTTGTTGTGTACATCGGGGCCGAAGTAGCGCAGGCCGACCAGCGGCTCGGAGCCGGTGTTCTCGACCTGGACGCCGGCGGCGGCCGCCTCGGCCGTGATGAACACTTCGTCTTGCGTTTCTTCGCCGAAGTGTATCATGACGGGCGTTTGTAACTTTAGCTCGCCCATCCGGCCGCGGCCCTGAACGGTAATCCAGCCGCTTGCGCCCGGATCCTTCAACACGCACTTCGCACCCGGGTCGACAGTCAGTTCCTTGGCCGAGAACGACTGCTCGCCGTCGATCGTGCCGTAGTCGATCCAGCGGTCGGTGAAGCCGTCGCCCGAGCGGTCCGGGTCGACGATCGGCTCGAGGTAGTTGCTGTCCTTGAAGTGCGGATCGACGTTTCGCTCCCAGTCGAGTTGCTCGACGATGAAGTCGAGATCTTGGTGCTTATCCTCGGGCACGTCTTTGACCAACAGGTCCCAGGGCACCTCGCGCCCCTCGACCAGGGATTGGTACATGCCGAACACGTCGCTACCCCACTGTGGCTCGTATGTGCAGAGCGAACCGGGAGCGTGCAGCACGCCGGCCGGGATCAGCCAGCCGGTCCCCCGCTTCAGCCGATATGCTTTCGATAGGTCGAGGATGCCGTTGTCGCCCTTGTCCCAGTCTTCCAGGCACTTGCGGACGTCGGCCTTCGTGGTGCCCGGCTCCAGGCCCATGAAGGTGTAGTCGAAGTGGTTTTCGGCCTCGTTGAGTTGTGGTGGGAAGTAGTACGATTCGGGCTTGCCTTCCTGTCCGGTCAGCGCGGCCGACTCGTGCGTTTGGTGCATGTGGTGCGGGATGGGCCCGGCATTGTCGAAAAACTTCGAGTAGACCGGCCAGCGCTCGTATTTGTCCCAAATAACCTTGCCGACCACTCGCTTCTTGCCTTCGGCCACGGCGTCCATGAGAAGGAACCGCTTGCCCTCGAACACCACATAGCTGAGCCCCTCGTCGTCGGCACGCCCGTCGTTGGCCGCTTCGGTCGTGCTGCCGAACCAGCGCTCGTCGATCCCGCCGCGATGCGTTCCCAAGGCGTACCAATCGGTCGGCGCCAGCTTAATCCGCTTGCCCGGGTGGAGGAAGTTCCGCGGCACCCAGTTCGGCGTCAACCGCAGCAGCCCGCCGCCGGCGTCCATGGCGCTTTGTAGAACCGCACCGACATTATCCTTCTTCACAATTTCAGATGCACACATGGTCGTTCACCATTTTCCAGTTGATTTAGTTGGTTTGAGGGGGCGCTACCGACCGTGCGAAAACGAACACAGGCGTGCCGGCCACGCCAAATACCAGAATGCTTCTTTTTATTGCCTTCTACGGCCTTTGACAAGTAACCGCGAAGAATCTGGGCAAAAGTGGGGGGTGTGGGCGAAATGGAGAACCACTGGTCGACACCCACTGGATATCCGGCCCCAGGCAGCGTACATTTACCGTCATCGGATGTATGTACTCGAATCGGGAGAAGGACAAACATGGCCAAAACAACCTGGACGCTTACCGACGTGGAGCAGGATGTCTACGTCGACGAAATCGCGATCACATCCGACGACGTCGAAGGGGCCGCCACGGGCTATTCCGTGGAAAAGCGGACGTTACGGGGCGGGCTGCGCGACGGGGTCGACGTGGTCGAGGTGAACAACGGCGCGATGCGGGTTGTCGTGGTTCCCACGCGGGGGATGGGTATCTGGCGGGCGATGCTCGGCGAACTCACGCTTGGCTGGCAGTCGCCGGTCAAAGGGCCCGTCAATCCGGCTTTCGTTCATCAGGACGAAGCCAGTGGAATCGGCTGGCTGGACGGGTTCGACGAGATGATGGTTCGTTGCGGCCTCCAGAGCAACGGGGCCCCGCAGTTCGACGACAACGGATCACTCGTCTTTCCGTTGCACGGCAAGATCGCCAACATCCCGGCCCACAAGGTCGAGCTTTCCATAGACGGCGAGACGGGCGAGATTGCCCTGACCGGCACAGTGGACGAAGCTCGGCTATTCGGCAACAAGCTGCGGCTCCGTTCCACCATAACCACTCGGCCCGGCCAACACGGATGGACGATAACCGACGTGGTCAGTAACATCTCGGGCACACCGAGAGAGTTGCAGTTGCTCTACCACACCAACTTTGGCCTGCCGCTGTGGAACCCGGGCGCGAAAAGTGTGCAACCGGTGGCCAAGATGGCTCCGGGCGACGCGGGGGCCGTGGGTAACGTGGACGAGTGGGATACCTACGGGCCGCCGACTGTCGGATTGGCCGAGGCCGTTTTCTTCTTCGACCTGGCCGCAAATGCCGACGGCAGCACGCAGGCCGTATTGCGTAACGCCACGGGCGACCAGGGTGCAACTCTCCGATTCAACAAGAACCAGTTGCCCTGTTTCACGCTTTGGAAGAACCGGGAAATGGAAGTTGACGGTTACGTGACGGGCTTGGAGCCGGCGATCAACTTCCCCAACGTTCGCTCGTTTGAGAAGGAGAAGGGGCGCGTGGCGGTGCTCGAGCCGGGCGAGTCGCGAACGTTTGAATTGACCATTGAAGCGCTTCCGGATGCAGCCGCCGTGGCCGAGGCCGAAGCGGCGGTGGCCAAGATTCAAGAAGGAACCGCACCGGAAATCCTAGCCAAACCCGACCCCGATTGGGCACCGCCGGCATAGAAGATATCCATTTTCAGAACCTCTACAAAGGAGACCAGTCATGTCGAAGCAGCAGTCGAAGAGAATCTCGCGTCGTCGCGCGATGGGCGTTTCGTTGGGAGTCGCGGGGGCCGCGGCAATCGGACCAATTCAGGCATCGGCCCAGCCACGCGGAGGCGGATCGCTCAAGGGCAAGCGGGTGCTGGTCGGCATCGGCGAGTTCAGCGAGGGGATGGAAACCTACTACATGGTCTACCGGCTGATGGAAGAAGGCGTCGTGCCGGTGGTGGCCGCCGCGAAGGCCGGACCGGTCCACATGGTTGTGCACGATTTCGATCCCAAGTACACGAACTACACGGAGAAGCCGGGCTACGTGATAAAGGCCGACGTTGCCTATCCGGACGTCAATCCGGACGACTACGACGCCTTCCTGATTCCCGGCGGCCGCGGCCCGGAAGAGATGCGACAGCGCAAAGACGTTTTGAAGATCACGGCCCACTTCATGGATAAGGGACTCCCGATCGGCGCGATGTGCCACGGCCCGCAAGTACTTTGGGCGGCCCGGCCGGTCAAGGGCCGGCGGATGACCGCCTACTACGGCATTCAGGTTGACATCGAGGCGGCCGGCGCGATATTCGTCGACCAGCCGACGGTGATCGACGGCCCGATGGTCACCTCCCGCGGCTGGCCCGACCTGCCCGACTTCATGCCCAAGTTCCTCAAAGTCCTGGCGGCAAGTTAGCGGCCGACCGGTGGTCGCGTACGGGACAAAAACGTAACCGTTCACGGGATTATCTCGGCCACGGATCAAACACGGATGAAACACGGATCAAAGAGCCGGTCCTTCAGAAAACCACGAAGAACACGAAGCAAGGAAATATCTAGTCGATAAACCGTGTTTTCTCGGTGTCTACTCCTTCCTTTTCTTCGTGTACTTCGTGTTCTTCGTGGTAGAT
>JAUWJC010000559.1 GCA_030607895.1 Pirellulales bacterium | reverse complement strand
GTTGATCAGAAACTGTCAAGGGGGCGGCCGCAAACTCAGGAGGGCGTAGCCCGACTGAGTTTGCGGCCGCCGCCCGCTCGGCGGGCAGCGATTCATCGGCAAGCTCGAAAAAATCGTCGGCCGCAAGCTACGCCCCCAAGAGCCCGGCCGTCCCCGAACCAATGAAAATTAGTATTGTGTCCCCGGAATACCGCGGATAGCATTGGACGATCATAGCCGTCGCTGCTTTGGAAAGCAAGTTTCGCCCGCCGCTTCGCAACTTCCCACGGCAGAAACGGGGTGCTTGCGGACCGCGCCGTCAAAAGGTATTCTATTGGAACTTGCCCGGTTCCATCCGATGTGGCTCTTTTTTGAAGGTGGCTGCAATGAAAACCGCAAAGTCCAATCTGATTGTGGCGTGTCTGGCTGTGTTTTGCTTGCCGGGGGTGATCTCCGCCGTCGCCGCGGACGCGCAGCAGCGCAAAGACCGCCTCGAGGCCAACCCGGAAGCGCTGGCCAACTGGCGGAACCTGAAGTTCGGCCTGTTCATACACTGGGGCCCGTCGAGCCTCAAAGGAGCGCGGATAAGCATGTGGCGCGGCCGGCAGATCCCCATCGAGGTGTACGACAACCTTTACAGACAGTTCAATCCGGTGAAGTTCAACGCCAAAGAATGGGTGGCGGTTGCCAAGGCGGCGGGAACGAAGTACCTGGTGATCACCGCAAAGCACCATGACGGCTTCTGCCTATTCGACAGCCAATACACCGACTACGACATCATGTCCACGCCGTTTAAGCGCGACGTGCTCAAGGAGCTATCCGAGGAGTGCCGTCGCCAGGGCATCCAGTTCAGCACGTACTACTCGATCCTCGACTGGTATCAGGCCGACTACCTGCCGCGTGGTGCCGGCGACAAGCGTCCCACCGAGGGCGCCGACCTGGATCGCTACGTGACCTACATGAAAAACCAGCTTCGCGAACTCGTCACCAAATACGGGCCGCTGGGCGTGATGTGGTTCGACGGCGAGTGGGACAAAACCTGGACGCACGAGCGGGGCTTGGACCTCTATCGCTATGTGCGAAGCCTTCAGCCTAATATCCTCATCAACGACCGGGTCGACCGGGACCGGGACCGGCTCCGCGACAAGAGTCTGGCCGGCCGACCCAAGTTGGGCGAATATGCCGGCGATTTTACCACGCCGGAGGAAAGGATCGGTGAGTTCGACTGTGACGTTGCTTGGGAAACCTGCGACACCATCCCCCGCGAATGGTCCTGGAAGCCGAACGACGTGTTGAAGTCGCGCAAGGAGTGCATCCAGATGCTGGTCAAGATAGTCGGCGGTGACGGCAACCTGCTGCTGAACGTGGGGCCCATGCCCGACGGTCGCATCGAACCCAGTCAGGTCGAGCGACTGAAGGAGATGGGCCGCTGGCTCCAGATGTACGGCGAAAGCATCTACGGCACCCGCGGCGGGCCGTTTCCACGTGGCAACTGGGGAGCCGCCACCTGCAAGGGCGACACGATCTACATACATATCCTCGATCCCAAACTCGAGACGGTCACGTTGCCCCCAATCGAAAAGAAAATCGTTGCCAGCAGCGTCCTAACCGGCGGTACCGCTACCGTCAAGCAGACCCAGCAGTCAATAACCGTCGCGGTGCCCGAGAACGACCGCCAGGAGATCGACACGATTGTGGTGCTCAAGCTCGCCGGGGTGAAGTAGTCACGTCGAGCTTTGGCGTCCACGCCTCGTTGTTCTACACAACTCTCGCGACCCTCTGACGGCAGAGCGGAGCACCACACGAAAACCAAATTCCACTGCAAGAAACGAAGACACGGTATATCGAATGGGCTCGGTCCGCGCGAAAATCGTTCGTAAGCCGTGGCGGTATCGATACAGCAGTGCCCGGGCGCACGTGGAAGGCCGTGCCGATCCGCTGCTGTGGGGGCTCGTTGCCAGAGGGAATGATCCGCGATTGGGCGAAGTTCGTTTCCAATCCGGCGGACGAAAAAGAGCGGGAGTTGCTTCGTCGTCACCAACGAACGGGCCGCCCGCTCGGCGGACAGCGATTCATCGGCAAGCTCGAAGAAATCGTCGGCCGCAAGCTACGCCCCCAAAAGCCCGGCCGTCCCCGAGCTATACGGCGGCGATGGTAACCTTGCGGTCATCGCATTTGCTCTGGGGTTACTGCGGCGAACCGACGAGTTCCAGTCGCACGCAGTCTTGTAGCACCGAGCCCTTCTTGAGGGGCCTTCGCCAGCCGGCAAGGTGGCCCCGCAAAAAACTCTCTCCACCGCGGCCGGAGAAGTCGGCCACCAGCAGGCGGATACGGTCGCCGTCGACGTATGCCCGAGTGCTTTGCTTGCCATCGGAGCGCACCAGCACGCCGTGACCGTCGGCTTCTCGAAGCGATGCCCAGAGGATATCGCGTCGAGTAGCGCGGAAATCGTTGGTACCCAGGGCGTTGCTGTCCAGCGCCCAGGGCCAGGGAGGCTCCTGCCGGTATTTGATCTTCGGCCACTTGGCGTCTCGGAAGGCTTTGGCCTGGCCGACTGGCCGGCCGATGTGGTCCGGCGGATATACCGTCCACTGCACCTTGCGCTGCCAGGCAAGTGTGTCGCAAGCCTTCGGCAGGTCGAAGACAATGCCGATCTGGCGCGGATTGACTTTGTCTTGGTAGACAAAGTGATATTGGACTATCAGCCGCCCGGCGCCATCGATCTGCATGGTGTAAGTACCGGCAGCCTCCTTGTATTGTCCATCGACGCGGATTTCTACGCCCTCGCCGGTTTGGCGGGCCTTGACGGAGGACGCCTGCCACTGGGCGCACGTCACATTAAAAGGCGGGATGTCCGCACTGTGACTCTGGCTAACC
>JAUWJC010000014.1 GCA_030607895.1 Pirellulales bacterium | reverse complement strand
TACGGGCTATCAACGGCGTTTCCCTATTGCTTCGTGCTCTTCGTGTTCTTCGTGGTGTTTTGTGGGAATTCACGTAAGCTCTTCGCTTGCAACACTTTCTGTCGATTGTGAATCTCAGACAGTAGAAATAGTCGCACTCATGTGTCTGGGGCCGCCGGTATCCCCCTTGTTGGGATTCGGGAATCGGTGTAAGTTGTATGCACGGAATGCGAGAGGGGACAGGTCCATGCTTTCGGCTTGCACGTCCAGGAAAATGGACTATAAACCGGCCAAAAAATGGACCAGTCCCCAGTGTGGGCGCGAACAGTTACGACGCAGGAATAAACGTCATGCAGTCGAGCGACCGTCCGTTGGAAAATCCGCCCGAGGCCAAAACCGTGGCGGCAATAGACCTGGGGTCGAACTCGCTTCGCATGGTCATTGCCGAAGTCCTCGCCGACGGCCGGATCGAGATGCTCGAGCGGCTTCAGCGGGCGGTCCGCCTGGGGCAGGATACGTTCAGACGCGGGCGGCTGGGCGCGCAAAGCATGCGCGCGGCCGTGGACGTGTTGCGCGACTACAAGCAGTTGTTGAAGCTCTATAGCGTCGAGCGAATTCGCGCGGTGGCTACCAGTGCGGTCCGCGAAGCGACAAATGCCGACAACTTCCTCGACCGAATCTTCATGGCCACCGGCATTCACGTCGAGGTGATCGCCCCGTCGCAGGAGAGCCGCCTGACGGTTTCCGCCGTTCGCCGGGCGGTGGGCGATGCGCTGGGTAAGGACCAAGACAATGTGTTGATTGCCGACGTGGGCGGCGGCAGCACACTCCTTACCGTGCTCGACGAAGGCAAGATCTCCGCCTCGCAAAGCCTTCGGCTCGGGTCGATCCGCTTGCAGGAAATGCTACTGACCAGCGAGGAACCGCCGGCACGCTCCGCCGGACTGCTCAAGCAGTACATCGCCAACGAGACCAGCAGCTTGCAAGGCTCGCTCCCGCTGGACAGCGTTCGATCGTTCGTGGCGATTGGCGGCGATGCCCGCTTTGTGGCCCGCCAGATCGGAAAGCCAACCGGCTCGACCGAACTGGCCACCGTCGACCTGGCCGAGTTCGACAAGCTGGTTCGCCGATGCGGCCGCCATACGGCCGAAGAACTGGCCAAGAAGCACGATCTGCCGTTTGCCGAGGCCGAAACGCTCAACCCGGCCCTGCTGGTCTATCAAAGTCTGCTGCGCAAAACCCAGGCCGAGGAGATGATCGTTTCGCACGTTTCCATGCGGGACGGTCTGCTGTTGGAGGTGGCCCGGGACGTGACGGGTGAGGAAGACGAGGTCTTGCTGGAGAGCGTGGTTCATTCGGCCACGGCCATTGCCGAAAAATACCGTATCGATCTGGAGCACGCCCGCAACGTGGCCGATCTGGCTGTCCGGCTGTTCGACCAATTGCAGGCCGACCACGGTCTTGGCTCACGGCACCGGCTGTTGCTTCGGGTGGCCGGGTTGCTGCACGAAGTGGGTGGGTTCGTCAGCAATCGGGCGCACCACAAGCACAGCTACTATCTGATCAGCAACGCGGAGATATTCGGGTTGGGTCCGGAAGAACTCGTGATCGTCGCCCAAATCGCCCGATACCATCGCCGCAGCCCTCCTAAGCGGTCGCACGTCGAGTACATGGCGCTTCCGCGGGAAACTCGCGTGGTCCTCAGCAAGCTGGCGGCCCTGCTGCGGATGGCCGACGCCCTGATTCGTGGCCACGCTCGCCGGGCGGCCGATTTCCGCTTCCAACGGCACCGCGACGAACTGACCGTCTATTTGCCCGGCGCCGCCGATCTACTGCTGGAGCAGCGGGCAGTTGCCAGCAAAGGCGATCTGTTCGAAGATATCTACGGAATCAAAGTCCATCTGGAGGAAGCGGGTAGTGGATAGTTGAGAGTTGAGGGTTGAGAGTTGAGAGTTCTTGCTTCCCGGGGTTTCGCTGCGCTCAACCACCGGGCGTTAGCTTTCCACTGACCACTGACCACTGACCACTATCAACTACTCATGAGTAAGAAGAAACTGGAATCGCCGGAGTTGTACATCAATCGGGAGTTGAGCTGGCTGGAGTTCAACGACCGGGTGTTGCGGGAGGGATTGTCGGACGAAGTGCCGCTCATGGAGCGGCTGAAGTTCCTGGCCATCGTGAGTTCCAACCTGGACGAGTTCTTCCTGGTTCGCGTGGCGGGACTTATCGGGCAGCGGTCGGCCGGTCTCAGGCGTCGCGATCCGGCCGGACTCACACCCGTTGAACAACTCATGCAGATCGGCCGCCGCGCACATCAAATGGTCGACGACCAGACCGCCGGCATTCACGAGGCGCTGGCGAAGCTTGCCGGACATGGGCTGAAAGTGCTCGAGCCAAGCGACTGGACACCCGACAGGCGCGACCTGCTCCGCGCGCACTTCACCCGGCAAATTCTTCCAGTGCTGACTCCGCTGGCGATGGAGGAGTTGGATCCCACGCCGCTACTGCCTGGATTGCAGTTGCACGTTGCGGCCGTGCTCGGCGGCGGCGAGAAAGAGGGGGCGTCGGAGCGGGTGGTTGTGGTGCCGGTGCCGACTCAGTTTGCCCGGTTTGTTGTCATGCCGGCCGATGAAGGCGTGCGGTTGGCCCGGCTGGAAGACGTAATCGCGGCAAACTTGGGGGCCGTGTTTCCCGGCCGCGAGGTGCTGGCCACCGGCGTGTTTCGCATAACGCGAGACGCCGATGTTACAGTCCACGACGACGACGCCAGCGACTTGCTCCAGGCGGTGGAAGAGGCGGTTCTCAGCCGACGCAGACGCGCGGCCGTTCGCCTGGAAATCTCCGCGGAAACCGACCGCCGGATTAGGAAATGGTTGGTCGACTGGCTGGAAGTTCGCTCGGAGGATGTCTATGAAATCGCCGGGATGCTGGACGCCACGGCGCTAATGGAGATCGTCGGCCGGGAAGGGTTCGAGGACCTGAAGCAAGTCGACTGGCCGCCCCAGCCGCCACGCGATCTGATCGGAACCGACAACCTCCGGCAGACGCTCGAAGACCACGACGTGATGTTGTTTCATCCCTACGAGAGCTTCGATCCGGTCGTCAAGCTGCTGGACGAGGCCGCCGACGATCCGTGCGTCTTGGCCATCAAGCAGACGTTGTATCGCACCAGCGGCGATTCACCCATCATCCGGGCGCTGGAGCGTGCGGCCGCGGCCGGCAAGGAAGTGCCCGTGCTGGTCGAGTTGAAGGCCCGGTTCGATGAAGCCCAAAACGTCGGCTGGGCCCGGCGGCTCGAAGACGCCGGTTGCCACGTGATCTACGGCATCGCCGGGTTCAAGACACACGGCAAGGCGGTTCTGATCGTGCGGCGGGAATCCCAGCGAATCCGGCGGTACGTACACCTGGCCACGGGCAACTACAACGACAAAACCGCCAGGCTCTATAGTGACATCGGCTTGATGACCTCCGATCGCGACATGGCGGCCGACGTGGCCACCTTCTTCAACCTGCTGACCGGGTATTCGGAAGTGGTCGGCTGGTCGAAACTGGCCATCGCGCCCACCGGGTTGCGGCAGCGGTTCGTGGACCTCATCGACCGGGAGATTCAAGCATCAACGCCCGAGCAGCCCGGATTGATTATGGTCAAAGTCAACTCGCTGGAAGACCCCGAGATATGCCGGGCCTTGTACGAAGCGAGCCAGGCCGGCGTGAAGGTATTGCTCAATGTACGGGGGATTTGCTGCCTTCGACCCGGTGTAAAGGGCGTCTCGGAGAATATCGAGGTCCGCTCCATCATCGACCGCTTCCTGGAACACACTCGGCTCTTCTACTTCCGCAACGGTGGGCACGAGGAAGTGTATCTCAGCAGCGCCGATTGGATGCGTCGCAACTTGAGCAAACGCCTGGAGATACTCTTTCCCGTCACCGATCGGGGGCTGCGTGGCCGGCTTGTCGATATCCTCAAAACCTGCTTCGCCGACAACATGAAAGCCCGACGCCTGCTCTCCGACGGCACTTACGAGCCGGTAGCCCGCAAGGGCAAGCGTGTTCGGGCGCAAGAGATCTTCTACAAGACGGCCTGCGAAGCGGTTCGATCGGCCGAACAGTCAACCACCCAGTTCCGCCCCCTCACCCGGCCAAAACAATAGGCGAAACAGTCTCGACCTGTTTTCTTTTCCCGCCTATTGACTAACGCCGGGTCGCGGTAGGAACGGCCCTTGCGGGCGGCCCCCGCACAGATCCGTACGTGAAGAATTACTTCATATCCCGTACGACTCTTTCATTCGCTACTCCACTACTCTATGCCGGTTTATCCCGGCGCTTTCCCTGACCCCATCTGACCCGTTAGAAGTCCCCGATCACCTCTCCGCCACGCGTGGTACTCAGTTCGCGCCAGGTGTTCAGGAGGATGTTTTCGGAGATGAACCGCACGGAGCCGTCGCACAGTGCGGCCTGGACGCCGCCCGGGTGTCGGCTCCGCGCCGCCTTCATCAGCGGCTGGCCGGCCGTGCCCCCGGCAACGCAAGGAGGGGTATTGGCGGGAACGCAGTAGCAGGAGTCATACATCACGTCGGGCTGCGACGAGTTAGGCGGAAGGTAGGTCATGAAGCCGGCCGCATTACCCCACCATGTGAAACCACGTAGATCGTTCCCCTTGCCTTGGATCACTTCCGACAGCATGAGCGTACCACTCAATCCGTCCCGAATATCGGCAAAGCGAGCGGCCAGCGGCTCGATATCGGGTCCGCCGCGCTCGGAGAACGGGGCACCCCTGAACGAAACGTCGCCCAGGCTTTCCACGGCATCCGAGTAAAACTTGCTCACATGGATGAAACCCGTGTTGCCGAAGTTCACCGCGTAGTTGTGACTGGTTATGTTGGCCCATGATTGTTCAGCTCGATCGCTTGGGCACAGGCATGTGGCGATCGATTGTGTGGTTACCGGCAGGTTTTTCGAGCCACAATAGCGATAGCTGCCATCGGGATCGTCGTATTTGCCGTTGTGGTTGTACATGTCGAACAGGGTTTGCTGCTCGATGTACGGCAATACGGCAACCTGCCACGTACCCCAGCAACAACCGTAGCCGCCCACCGGCAGACTGCCGTGCGCGGTGTGATAGTTGTGCATCGCCAGGCCGATCTGCTTGAGGTTATTGGCGCACTGCAACCGCCGTGCCGCTTCGCGTGCCGCCTGCACGGCCGGCAACAGCAGGGCGATCAAGATACCGATGATAGTGATTACCACCAACAATTCCACCAGCGTGAAACCGCGAGACGAACACCGCATGATGATCGGGCCCGTTCCGTTTTTCCAACCGGCCACGGCTGCCCCTCCTATCGACCGGGTTTGGCCGAGGTGGTGCGGAGTTCCGCCCGGTCGACGCCGAACCAGGGCCGGCCGCCGATCTGTCCTTCCGGAGCAAGGTTGTGGATGACGATTTTGTTGTCGCCCTTTTTCAGTGCGTTGGCGGGAAGGTCAATCTCATGCGGGCCGAGCCCATCGATTGAGAAGCGGCAGGGACCCTGGTACACGGAAGTGTCGTTGACGAATATCTCGGTGGGGATCTCGTCCTTGTCTTTTACCGGGCAGCTCAATCCGATCAGCGTCAACCGAAGCGGTGCCTTGGGCGGCTCCTGCAAGCGAAACCAGCCGGTCATTCTGCTGTAGACACCGGTTGGTTTTGCATAGACGTGGTTACCCTGCTCGGAGACCTTTTTCTTGCCTGGCACGACGTAGAGTTCCCAGCCACCCTGACGCTGGCCGTACTTCTGTCCACCGCCACCGGAAAACTCCCGCCCGGACAGCACAAACGGCTGCTTGGCCGGGTCGAAGCATTTAACCTCGGCCGGCAGCGCCGGCCCCAGCAATTCCTCCAGATGCCCCAGCGCGCCGGTCGCGCGACTGGCCACAAAGGCATTGGCTGCGTTGCCGACGTACGAATAGGCCGCACTGGTGGTATCCCGACGGAGCAACTCGGCCAGCCGATTGGCCTCCTGCTGGTAGCGCCGCCCTTCCTCGACGCGGCCCGACCGGGCGGCATCAAACGCCGACACACAGGCGTCGTAGTACAGCACGGTCCGTTGGCCGTAGGTGAAGAGCCGTTCGTCTTCGGCAATCCGCTTTTTCACCCGCTCGGGCAGATCGGCGGCCATCGCCCGATCGATCAACTCGCGGCACTTCTTCCCGGAAGCCAGGATTTCGGTGAAGGTGGGGCCAGTGCATTCCAGCCCTTCCTTGCGCCGGTAGCGGAGCCGGGCGTCGGGAAACAATTCCTTCGTCCCACGATCGAGCCGGCGCGCCAAACCGTACTTCAGTTGGCGAGCCTTGGAGAACATCTGCTCCAGCGACTCGTAAAACCCACGCATGACCTCGGCTGCCGGGCCGTAACGCTTCGCGAAATAGTCCCGCCAAAGGGTCCCGCAGTCGGTCGTCACGTCCCAAAGCTGGCGGGCCATTTGGTAGTTGGTCAGCGCTTTGTTTCCCCAGTCCCGGGTAGTGCAGTGCATGTAGTGGAAATCCCGTGCGCCGAGCTTGTAGTAACGGGGGATATCGTTGGCCATGGTGTGCATGAAGCAAATCGGCAAGCTGGTGAAGCCGGAAATGTTGTAATACTCGCCGATGCATATCTGGCCCCGGTAGTGGCGCTTGGGCTCGACCAGCCAGCCGCGAAGCTGCTCGATGTACTTGGCGTTCTCCGGCGAGCCGGGATCGTCGATGTTGTGTACGTAACTGCGATAGACTGGGAAGAACGTGGCCACGCAACTCCGGTAGTCGAAATCGTCGGGCAACGGCCGCGAGGGCGGCTCGACCACGTCGGCATAGGCCAGGAAGGCTACCTTGACCGGGCGGTTGATCCGGCCTTCAGCCTGGGCCTTCTTGATCTCGCGGTCGAGCCGATGCACCAACAGCAGGTTGCGATCGGTAGGTGTTCCAAGCGCCTTGCACTTGGGACACTGGCACCAATTCCCATGGTCGATTGTCCACATCCGGACGATGTCGGCATCTTTGCACGGCCCGTCGACGATGGCCTGCACGAAGTTCTTCATTAGCTCGGCGGTGGCATCCGGATTGGAAGTGCAGTAGTTCGTACGGTCTTTGCTGGCGCCGCTGACTATCGGTATGCGACGCCCCTTCAAGAGCCCGTACCACTCGGGATGGGCCTCGAAGTAAGACAGCTTCCCGTCGCCGTCCGCGTCGCCCTGGTACTGATCGCCCGGGGCGTAAGGATCCCTGGGTTTCTTCTCGTTGCCTTGGAACGTGGGATGATTGTAGGGATACTCGGCGGCCGAATCGAGGAACATCTTATACAGTTGATGTTCTCCCCAAGCTGTTTGGATACCCAACTTGCGCATTAGCGGGTGATTAGACTGCTCGGCACACCAGTAGTTCATTCGGTTTCGGGCCATCCAGAGCAGGAAGTCGGCATCTCCGCGATCTTGCCAGGCGAAGAACCCGCGGTTGCCGAAGGCAGGCCGCCCGGTCACGTCGAAGTCGGCTTTCCACTCTGTCCGCGGCACTTCCTCGTTGATCTCGCCCGGACCGAACCAGCGGCAGCCGTGCCGGTATAGCAGGTCGTAACTCCCGTACAACGTGCCGACGCGGCTGCCGCCGGCAATTAACGTCACGCGCCGACCGTCGGCCGTTGCCGTCTTGATGCGGTAGCCTTCCCGGCCGAGCTTGACCAGTTGCTTTGCATCCACGCCAATTGCCGACGCCAGACGCCGGGTGAGGGCATTGGAGGCCGGGCCGCCGACCAGGATCAACTCGCCCTCGGGCGCCCCTTCGTCGTCCACGATGGCGAAATCATCCTTGCGGCCGGTCATCTTGCGAAGGTAACGCTGCAACTCCACCGCGGCAAAGCACTCCGTGCAAACAGTGTCGTCGCCCCTTTCGGCATCGAGCCAATTCACCTTGGCCTCGGCACGGCTCGCCACTGCGGCCGACGGATGCGGCCCGAAGTTCACCACGATAACCGTATCGGCCCGAACCAGGCCGCTCGCGCATAGGGCCACGGCCACGGCGGCAAATAGATGCTTCAAGAAGTATCTCATGGGTGCGATTGCCTCAAAAGGGTGCCAGGGGCTCGTTTGCACTGTTACCTACTCAAACTGTAAGGAGGGGAGTCCGAAAATGGGGACTGGCTCCGTCACGGGCTGGTTTTCAGGAGAGTTTTCGGTTTGCCGACGGTGCCTGTCCCCTTTTTCGGACGGCGAATACCGAGCACCGTGGAAAAAGGGGACAGGCACCTCGCGGCTACGGTTTTCCCCGCAATTCGGGCCGATATCGGCTCGGAGCCAGTCCCCATTTTCCACTGCCCGCTTACAGTTTGAGTCTCCTTTGCTACGAATCAGGGTTAGCATTACTCGACAAACGGCTGCGTGCCACACTCTCGTCCATTTGCATCGCTCACCGTATATCCTATTATAATCAGGAAGACCTCGTTTCGGTCAAGTAGCTTTTTGCGCAATCCGGGGGGTGTTTTGCGAACTCCGTGCCCTGAAGATCGCGTTTGTACCCGGGGCCAGGAAGGAACTCTGCCAGATGAGCAACGGGGAGGGGATCAAACGGGTCGCCCTGGCGTTTCCGCTGGCGGTGCCTCACTTGACGCTGACGTTGCGCGGCATCACGGACTATGCTCGCCGGCACGCCAAGTGGACCTTTATCACCAGCTTCCCAAGCGTGATTGGCGCCGATCAACCCGGCCTGTTGGTCCGCAGCCTGAAAGACTGGCCCGGCGACGGCGTGATGGCCCTGATCGCGACCGAGGCGGACGCACGGGCAGCGAGAGAACTGGGGCTGCCGGTGGTCAACATGACCGGGGTGGTGCGAGACGCCGGGCTGCCGCGGGTGATGGCCGACCAGCAAACCATAGGCCGGCTGGCCGCCGAGCACCTGCTGGACCGTGGACTGGGCCGATTCGCGTTCTACGGCTTCCGCGAGGTTTGGTATTCCAAGCTGCGCTGCCAGGCGTTTGTCCGGCGCGTCGAGCAGGCCGGCGGACAGTGCTCGGTGTACGAACAGACCGCGCGGGTGAACCCGCGCCAGCCGTGGCATCACTACCCGGCCGGCCTGGACCGGTGGCTGGAAACACTCAAGCCTCCGGTGGGACTGATGGCCGTTCACGATTATCGGGCCCGAGTGGTGGTCGACGAGTGCGACCGATTAGGGTTACGCGTGCCGGACGACGTGGTGCTGATCGGCGCCGACAATAACCAGATCGTTTGCGAGTTCTGCCAACCGCCGCTGACCAGCATCTCGCGCAACGACTACCAGATCGGGTATCAAGCGGCGGCGCTTCTGGACCGATTGATGGCGGGCGAGCAGCCGCCGGAGCAAGATATTCTGATCCCGCCGGGTGAGGTCGTGGCTCGCCGCTCGACGGACCTCGTGGCCTTTGACGATCCGCACGTCACGACGGCCGTGCGGTACGTTCGCCGGCACGTCGCCGAGCCCTTCGGCGTCGAGGCGCTGTTGAAGCTGGTGCCCGTCTCTCGCCGCCAACTCGAAAAACGCTTCAAGCAGTTTCTCGGCCGCACGCCGCACGAGTACATCTGTCATGTCCGAGTGGGGCGGGCAAAACAACTGCTTGCCGGACCAGAGAAGATGAAGATCAAGGACGTCGCCGTGGCTTGCGGCTTCCCCGACACCCAACGATTTCGAATCGTATTCCGGCGACTCGTCGGGACTACCCCCATCGACTATCGTCGCTCCCGCCGCACCAACGAGCCTCCAAGTTCCATCACGCCCTCTAGGACTATGGGGGCAGAGTGCCGTTAGCCCGTAGGGCGGGGCTTGCCTTGGCCGATTACGGTTACGTTGGCCCGGGCGCTGATGCCGGCGGGCGTGCCGCTCTTGAACTTCACTTTGTTGTCGCCGGCCGCAAGAACGGGAACCGGGCCTTGTGGCGTTACTTCGCCTAACGCCTCTCCCTTGGGACCGTACAGCTTGCAGTCGGTCGGATTGTTGAACTCGAGGTAGCAACCGCTCTCGATCTCGACTGGAAACGTAATCGTCTGGCCGCCGATGGTAATTGCCGGGTTGACGAGTTTGGTTTTGACCAGCGGCATTGCCTTGATCGGACTGATATAGCAGGTGACCTTCTTGCCCGGCGGCAGGTTGTTGTACCACAGGCCGAGCGTCTCCACCTTGTCGAACCTGAGAAATGCGCGGTAGATCGAGTAGAAGCCGCTGTATCCCCACTGGTAGTCGGAATATCGTTTTCCCTCGGGCTCGATCAGTTCGAAATAGCGCCAGCCGGTGAAATCAATATCCACGTAGTGCTCGCTAAGGGCTTGATAGATATTCTTTGGATGCCGCATCTGGAAGTTGAGCACTTCCTGCTGGCCGTCGCCGTGGATCCAAACCCCCAGGGCCTGGTGCTTGCTCAGGTTCAACGGAGGCGTGAATGTCTTCTCGGCCTTTGTCCAGGTTCCACTCCGCGTGGGTTTGCTGTTCGAGGCAGTGTAACAACCGCTGGCCGTGCCGGCTTTCAACTGGGCCTGGGACGGCTCAAGCCGGGCAGTTACTCCGGCCGCGCAGGCCCTGGCCGGAAAGTCATCGGGTGAAGTGAAATCGGCCAGCGTGATGTTGCCCGGTGCGTCGTAGGGACCGGCCGACATCAGGGCCTCGATGCGAAGCCGAACCGGTTGGCTCTCGAACTTGTTCGTCGTCTGCCAGGTGCTGTCGGGGCTTTCGCTGCCGGTGACCTTGTGCCTGGCGTACTGAATCGGTTGGAACCGCCATCCTTTCTCAAGACTGCCGATCAACGTGAACTCATCGCCCGGCACTCGCAACTTCGCCTTGATGGCCTCGGGCACTTTCTTGGAATATCGCAGGTCCTCGTAGCGTTTGATGATCGGGGCCAGGCGGCCGAAGGCCGGGGTATTCGAGACGCTGCCGGGGCCAATGCCCTGCAACGAGAAGCCCACGTCGGTGCCGAGGCCTTTGCACATCAGGTACTCGATGTCGTCGGCGAAGGTGCGCTCACCTTGCGGGGCCGACCAGGCCTTCAGCGCCCACCAGCCCAGGTGACCGGGCAAGAAAATCCGGCGGCCGTTCTCGTTTCCCCTACAATGAATGTCGATGAAATGCTTGTGGCTTCTGGCGGGGTGGTCCAGCGCACCAATCCGCGAGCGGACGTACCACAGATGGTGGTGGAACGTGCTCATTTCCATCAGTGCGGGCTTTTTCAACCGTTTCCACAACTCGAAGGTGAACTTCGAGCCGTAATGCCAGGAATTCCCACCACCACCGATCAGGTCGCTGCCATCCAGGGCGTCGAGGTACATCATGTCGAAGCCGCACTTGTTGTAGGTCTCGGCCAGCTTACCGGCAACCTCGCCGAAGAGCGTCGACTCGCCGTCTGGCGCGAAGTGTCCGAAACACTCCTTGAGATGATGCACTTTGGCACCCCGCGGATGGGCCGAGACGCGCGTACCGCAGACACCCCGTTTGCAGCCGGTCAGTGCGTAGGGCGGCTCTTTGGAAATGCCGCTGTAGGTGATCAACTCGTCGTCGATCCGCAGTGTAACGCTGTTGCGGACGAAGGTGCCCACAATCGCGGAAAGCCCCTCCGTCGATTCGTTCACGAAAACCGTGTCGGACTCCGGCGTCAGTGCCTTGGAGAGCGTGAACGTCGCGTCTTCCGCAAGCCGAGGGTCGGGAACGGGTGTCACCCAAGGGCAGGCCTTGTTGATGAAAAACGCAAAGGTGTGCAAACCGACTTTTAACCCCGCCGCGTGGAGTTTGTCAACCACGGCTTTGAGGCTATCGTGCCCGTTCGGGTAGAGTCCGGGGTTTGGCAGGTAGTCGCCGTGCCGACAGGGGCCGCAAATGTTGATCTGGTTCATACCAAGTTCTTGGGCCAGCTTGATCCAGGCGTCGACCGACTTCTCGGATACACCACCGGCAAAAAGATACGAACCCTGCGTGATTGGTTGTCCCAGCGCCCAGGGGCCGCCGATGGGCGAGTGCGGCAGGTCCTTGGCCGCGCCGACCGCCTCTTGCATTGTCTGGCGGAACTTGCTTTGCGGACATCCGAGCAATGCCACCTTGGCTCCCGCAAAACCGAACCGCCGATAGCACGTCGCTCGCAGCCGGCGGTTCAGGCCGGGTAACTCCGAGACTTTCGGTTGCAGATTCAGCGCCATGGCACAGGCGGCGAACGGTTCTTCCGGCGTTGCCTCGAGCGTGAGCGGAATGTCGGCAAAGGTGAGTTCCTCAACATCATCCGGGCTGACCGAAACGACCTCGAAGACGATGTAGTGTTCCCGGACCGTTGGACGAACAACAACGGTCACGCCCGAATCGCCGAATCGCGCGGTAAGCAGGCCGTCGGCGTAAGTGACATCCGAGGCAACCAGTCGCTTGCCGCCCTTCATCAGGCTAAGCGCCGGGTGCGACTTATTGCCGCCGCAGTAGTCCTTGCCGTCCTGTTTGTCGACAAACTGGAGATTACACCCATTTGTCCCGACAACATACTTCAAATACTCGTTTTCCAGGGTGCAGGCCGGCTTGGGCGCGGCGGCGGAAAGCAACTTGGGTGCCGACAATCCGGCAGCCACAAGGCCCGCACTGCTGCCGACGAACGCTCGTCGCGTGAGGTTGTTTTTCATCGGGGGGGGGTTCCTCGTAAGGGTTCCAACTCCGTGTCATTCGGGGTTTGAGTCATCCGAGCCGCCCTGTCATCAGGGCGGGTTGCGAAGTGCCCACGTATTACCCGCCCTGAGGACAGGGCGGCTCTGATTACGGGAAGCGCGGATGGGCGTGAACGGTTACAACTGGGAGCGAAGTAGCGGCAACTAGCGCGGTTTCTTGGACGATCTCCGCTTCTTCTTGGATTTGCCGAACCCGTAATCCAAACCGGCTGCCGCCAACTGGGCGGTGAGCTGCTGGTACTTGTTACGTTCGATCTGGGGGATTTGGCTGATGGTCAGGCGGTGGGCCTCGTGCGCGACTTTCATAACTCGGGCGGCGGAATACTGGTCGTTGGCCGCAAGGTGGGCCAACGCCAGGTGGAAGTAGTTCATGCCGGAGGGCCGCTGGGCGATCGCGGCCCGCAGGTCCTTAATGGCCGCTTCGCTCCGCCCGGTAGCCAAGAGGGCCAAGGCCCGGGTGTCGAGCAACTCGGGCGACGGGCCGAGGATGCTGATGGAATAGTTGATCATCTTCAGTGCTTCCTGGCCGTTTTTCTTGTCGGCAGCCAGCATGAACGCCAGGTTGTTCCAGACGACGGCCCTTTCGCGGTCGGAGACATCCTTGCGCGCGAGGAAGCCGCGGTAGACCTTGAGCACGTCGGCTTGCCTGTTTTGCAGGTCGCGCAGGGCGGCCAGGTTTAGCTGAAGGGTTTTCGAGTCAGGATTCTCCTGCTTGGCCCGCTCGAACCATTTCTCCATGCGGCTTAGGTGTTGCGGCTTGATCTTGCCGGTTCCGACGATGCGGGAGATGCTTACGGCAGTGGCAATAACATTGTCCGTCGGCGTTTCACCCAGTGCGGCTTCACACTGGTCCAGTGCCTCGTCCAGAGTGCCGTGATGTGCCAGGAAGCTCGCCAGCGCGAGGCTTCCGCCGGGCGCCTTCTCGGCATACTCGGTGAGCAGCTTCTTGGCCTCGTCATGGAGCTTGAGTTCATCGAGGAGTTGGGCAACGTTTCTTAGCCAATCGACCTTGTCGGGTGGCAAGGGCCTGGGGACGAGCGAACCGAGAAGCTCGACGGCCTCTTCCGTTTTGCCTTCCTTTACGAGCAGCCGGGCTTTCGTGCCGACGGTGGTAGGGTGCTTCGGCTGGAGCTTCTCGAGCTTGTTGACGTATGTTCGGGCAATGGCGCTCTCCTGATCGTTACGCAGCAGCATCTGGGCATAGGTGCTCAAGAAGAGCAGGTTCTCAGGGCTCTTCGCCAGCAACTCGAGCATTTCTCTCTTGCAGAGTCCCCAACGGCCGCTCTTATCGTACATCCGCGCCAGAGCAAATTGCTCTTGGAAGGTGAGGGTTCCCCTGCGCTGTTCACGGATTTCCTCAAAGATCGAGATCGTCTTCTGCCGCGACGCCCGATCGTTCCACGATGCCAAAATGGCCGCCTTCAACCGCAAGTCCTCAAGCTGGATTTTGCCGTCACGCGTGTTCTGATCGAGCAGTTTCAGTCCCCGCCGCAACTGGCGGTAGTCGCTCCGGGCGGTTACCAGGCGAGCGAGCGAGCGGCGGGCCCAAATCAACTCGTCCGCATGTGCCTTGGGCTGTTTGGCAGCCAGTTTGAGAATCTTGTCGAGGTGCTTTGTCGCCTCGTCTTTTCGGCCTGTTTGGAGGTAGAAGCGGGCGACTCTGCGAAGCACGGAGACGTCATCGGGATTGAGCGAAACGATCTCCCTGTAATACTGTTCCGCCCGCTTGAAGTCCTTGAGTATCTGGTAGGACTGTGCCAAAACCAACGGAATGTGGTCGGCCGACAGCCGCGTTTGTGCCTGGAGGATGATCTCTTGTGCTTCGGCTTTCTTCCCGGCGCCAGCCAAAAGAGCCACTAGGGCCAAATACGTTTCGGGTATCTTCGGGTTGAGTTCCAAGGCCTTGCGAAACGCTTCCAGGGCCTGATCGTTCTTTTTCGTGCGCGCCAGCAGTTGCCCGTACCAAAGGAAATCCTCGACCCGATCCGACTTGGCCACGGTTGTGGCGGCCAGTTCCAGCGCGCGGTCGAAATCGCCGGTGAGGAAGCTGAGTTCCGCCTCCATCTTCCTCATGGTCAACGAGGTTTGGCCGTATCGCAGCTTGCCGATGGCTTGCTTGGCTTCTTCGTAACGGCCGCGGAAATAGAGCAGTCGCACCAACTGGCCGAGATGGACCGGGCTAAGCGGCCCCAGGTCGCTGGCAAGTTGGAAGCGACCGATGGCGTCGTCCAGTTTTCCTTCCAACAAAGCGATTTCGCCTTGCAGCCGGGCGAGTTCATGCCAGTTGGGTCTTTCCTGGACTGCGTTGGCCAGCAGTTGCTTGGCAGTTTTGAAATTGAACGGGCCGAGTGATTTCTTGTCTGCTCCTTCATTACGGATTTTCCAAACCAACTGGGATGCTTCGCAATAGAACCACTGGGCGCTGCGTCTGCCCAGAAGTTCCTTGATGGCATCGGTGGCTTCGCGCATTCCGGCCTCGTCGTTGGCTTCGCGTGCCAACTCGAACAAGGTGAGGCGAATACGCGCATCCTCCACTTGAGCTTTAGCCACCCGTTGCCAGTACTCCTTGGCCTTCCAGCGGTCGCGCAACCGGTAATGGGCGGCACCCAATGCTCGCCACAAGCGGGTCTTCTCGGCCTTGGAGAGCTTGTTCAGCTTGGAGTCCTGTGCTGCAAGAATCTTCTTCCCCTGGGCAGGCTCAAGCCGGACGGCCACGCGGGCGCGAAATAGCCTTAACGCCAGGCTGTTACCCAATCGCTTCTGCACTTCCAGCACTTTCAACGCCGCTTCCGGGCCTTCCTCGATGGCTGCCAACTGGGCCGAAGCTGTCCACAATTCCATCCGCTTGGGCTGCTTCTCGCACTCGGTGGCGACCAGCTTGCGGGCTTCCTTGAGCTTGCCTGTCTTGGCGAGAAGTTCGGCACGCATCCAGGTCTTCTCGACGCGGTCGACACCCTCGACTTCCTCTATCCTTTCGATGAACTGCTCCAACTCGGACCAGTCGCGGTCTTCTTCAGGCAACGCGCCGATCCGGGAAACAATCAGTTGGAAGCGGTTGTTTCGTAAAGCCGCGACCTTGAGAAACTTGTCCGACCCCATCGCTTCTTCCAAAAGCCTGTATTCCTTGGCCGCTGCGTTCAGGTTGCCCGTGCGGAGCAAGCCGGATGCCAGTCCCAGCCGGGCAGCCACCAGGCCCCGGTTCTTGATTAACACCCGCCGGTACGAAGCGAGTTGAAGGTCGGGTAGGTGAAGTTGCTCGTAGCAGAGTCCCAGCAGCAAATCGGCTTGGGTAGCCAGTTCGGGCCAACTCTCGATCGACGCGCGCAGCCGTTGGAGGGCGTAACTGGCCTCGCGCCATTTGCCCTCCGCCACCTGGATTCGGGCGTTGAAAAACCGAAGCAGTTCCGGCCGGTAGCCCGCCGTCTGCATCATCTCGACAGTGTGCCGAGCCGCTCCAAGGTCGCCCTTCTTCAACTGCAAATCGGCCAACGAAAGCATCGCCCGGGGATCTTCCTTCTTGTGCTCCAACACCTCCTGAAGATGCTCGATCGCCTCGTCCGTTTTACCCATCGTGACGTTCAGCACCGCTAGAGTCTGATAGACTTGTTCGTTATCGGGGAAGAGTTCCCGGGCACGATCCAGGTGCTCTCGCGACTTTTCAAAGTCCTTCTCGCCGATTGCCAACTCGGCGGCCGCGAGCAAGATGTCCATGTCGTTCGGCGCCATCTCCAGCGCTTGAAAGATGTCTTCCTTGGCCTTTTCAGTCTCCTTGACCTTCTGCCAGTAGCGTCCGCGCCCCAGGTAAGCCTGGGACGATTTCGGGTTGGTGTTGACCATCTGGCTCATTACGGCTTCCGCCTGATCGGCGTCGTCCATTCCATCGTGGAACAAGTCGGCCAGCGCCATGTAAGCGTCCACGTTGCTCGGCTCGGCGCCTATGACCTGCTGGAAGCAAGCGACCGCTTCGGGGTAGTGTTCCGTGGCAACCCGGCACTGCCCCAGCTTCAATTGCAACTCCGCGTCATTGGGGAATCGCTTTATCAGCCGTGTGAGGTGTTCCACGGCGTCGGGAAAGCGGCCGATCCTTATGCTGTAGTCTGCCAGCCGACGCAGCACTTCCAAATTGGTCGTATCGCCACGCGCCGCCTGCTCCAACATGAAGAACGCTCGGAGATAGGCCCTTCGGTTGCTGTGCGCCTCTGCCTGGTCGGCTATCAGCATTGCCAGTTTGCTGTAAGTTGCGGCATCGTCGGGCACGTAGTTGACGTAGTAGGTGTAGAACCTTTGCGCCTCTTCCATATCGCCGTCTTGCTGGGCGACCTCCGCCTTGTGCAGCATTACCTTGGCCGTTCGCCTGAGTTGATACTCGTGCAAGAAATAGATTCCGGCGAGCAACGACGCGGCCGCCGCCGACAGTATGACGGCGAACCTAACGTTGAATCGCCTGCGAATCCTTCTCGATCTGCCCCTTCTTACGGCTCTTCTGGCGAATTTGGCGGCCCTGGCCGTTTGAGCGGCTTTGGTGGCTTGTGTGGCTTTGGTGGCTCGGACTTTTCGGGCGATTTCATCGGCGTGAGCGATTTTGGCGGCCTCGTCGGCCTTTCTGGCGGCTTCCTCGGCAGCGGCCTTGGCTGCCCGTTGGGCAGCTTTCTCGGCAGCTTCTTCCTCGGCTTCCTGGGTAGCCTTTTCGGCAACTATCCGCGCAGCCTCCGCTTCTTGCCTCTCTGCCTCCTGGGCGCGATAGGCCTTCTTCAACAGTTCGAGGGATTCCTTTTCGCAGTACTTGCGAATCACCGCATTCTCTCGAAGCGCGGTCTCCGCCTCGAGGATCGAGTCGTCAACCGTGGCCAAACCGTCGGAACCTTGACCGGTGGCGGCAAGCAGAGCTTTCCTAATAAGCTCGGACTTGCAGTGCTCAGCCCACTGCTGGGCATCTTCCGGTCGCAAAACCTGAGAGTTTTCTCCCCCGGCTACTTTATCCGACATCACGAACTACCTCGCGTGTTTCAGTCTTGCGAACCTCGCTGCCCTCGCGAATGACCGCCCGTTGTGGCTAAGCCGCCAAAAGAGACCAAAGCATGATAGTGCCACTCTCCTCCAACCCCCGATACTTACATTCATCATAACCGTTCACGGGATTATCTCGGCCACGGATCAAACACGGATCAAACACGGATGAAACACGGATCAAGGGGCCGGTCCTTCAGAAAACCACGAAGAACACGAAGAGCACGAAGCAAGGAAATATCTAGTCGATAAACCGTGTTTTCTCGGTGTCTACTCCTTCCTTTTCTTCGTGTACTTCGTGTTCTTCGTGGTAAATCAAGACCCTAT
>JAUWJC010000445.1 GCA_030607895.1 Pirellulales bacterium | reverse complement strand
CGGTTATCGACAAGAAGGCTACAGCGGCACTGCCATTTTGGCAGTTTCGTCGGGATGCGTGCGAACAACCCGGTCGTCGCCGCTGCGCGTAACGCGAATCTCGGCTTTATCCGGATCTGCGCGGCGGGTGTAACGCAGTATCAGGGCGCCGGCAAACCGCACCGCCTCATCGGTTGCTCGTCCCGTAACCAGTGCATCGGGTCCCAAGAAGCTCTCCGGGTGCAAGAGGGCTGTCTCTCTCTTGGACCCGTCTGATGTGTCTGCCCGATGGAAGTGGAGCCTGAGCGAAGCGTTTTCATCGGCGTTGCGGCCCACCACGATTTTCGTTTGTTCGTCGAAGCGGAAATGCCGGCCGATTCCGAGCAACTCGAAGTCCCATCGGGCCGCATCGATGTCGAACTGCATCAGGTCGCGAACCCGGGGGGCAAAACTCCGGTCGGTGAGCGCGCAGCCGGGAGAGGGCGTCGGGATTCGGCGGATGCCGAGTTGCCCCGCCAACTCGATCAGCTTGCAACGGCCGCGCCCGGCGAAATCATAAAGCGCCTGCCGATCGATCAGTCCCTCTTGCTCCGGAACGGTTGGAGCGAGCAACTTGGCCGACAGTGGTCTCAGCAGTCGGCCCTCCAGACCCGAGCGGCGCTCGATCAGCTCGAGCTGTGCCCGCTTCTGGCTCATCGGCCGCTGCCCGAGTACTTCGCCGGTTGCCACCGCGCAGGCACCCGATTCTTCCATGAACGTGGCGGCCATGTGGCACATGTAAAGATGGCAGTCGATGCACGGATTAACTGCCTTGCCGTAGCCGTAGCGCGGGTTGCGGATCAGTTGAAAGTAATCGTCTTCGACCGGCCAGACGGTCAGTTGGAACCCCAACTCGGCGGCGGCCTGTTCCGCTCTGGCCTGGCTGCGATCGAAGGTTGTGTTGACGTTCAGAGCGAGGGTTTCGATTCCCTGCTTCAGCAGAATGCGAACGGCCAACATGCTATCCAGGCCACCTGAGAATAGGACGACGACGCGAGTCATAGTGAGAGTTGAGAAGGGCCAACTCATTGGCCAACTGAAACCCTTTCAGGAATGACGAATGACGAATGACGAATGAGGCAAATGTGGTAGGAGGCCAAAGAACTTCATCTAATTTGGGCGAAGATCTATCGACGCTAACAACTGGTTCGTCATTCGTCATTCGTCATTTCAGTCGGAGAGGTAAGGGGGGGACTCGTTATTCAGTTGGCTCAGGGCGTTTCGGGCGGCCCTTTGCTCGGCTTCCTTTTTGTTTCGTCCCCAGGCAGGCTGGTAGCGGCTGGAACCGATCTGGGCGGCGATTTTGAAGCACTTGCTGTGGTCGGGGCCCTTTTCGTCTAGCAACTGGTAAGTTGGAGTGGTGCCGTATTCGCGTTGCGCCAACTGCTGCAATAGCGACTTGTGGTTGGCGCCCAATTCACCACCGACGGCCAGTTCGATCTCCGGCCCGATGTGCCGATCGAGAAGCTCCCGGACCGCCTGGTCCCCGCTGTCAAGGTAGATGGCCGCAATCAACGACTCGAAGACGTCGGCCAACAGCGAGGGCGGGATAGTCGGGTGGGTAGTCATCCCCTTGCCCAGGATGAGGAACTCTTCCATCCCCAACGTCTCGCTGATCTTTGCGCAGGTTTGCCGGCTGACGACGACCGATTTGATCTTTGTCAGGTCGCCCTCGAGATACTGCGGATACTGGTGGTACAGCATTTCGCAGACCACCGCGCCCAAGATCGCGTCGCCCAGGAATTCCAGCCGCTCATTCGATGCCAGCCGATGATGTGCGCCGGAAGCATGAGTCAGTGCGGCCCGAAGCAAGTTCTTATCCGCGAACTCGTACTTGATACGCCGCTCGCATTTCTCCATGAGAGAGAGCAGTTCCGGCCCCAGATCGGGAAGTGCTTCCAGCACCATGCGGGAATTTCCAGAAGACAGACTACGGCGAGTGAAAACCACGACACTTCCATAAAACTAACAGCCGACAGGGTTTTTGTCAACACCCGTTGTCCCAGGCCGAAAAAGGGACCAGGTTTAATTTGCCGGAACGGCCCGAAGGGTGCTTCGCACAAATTAAACCTGGTCCCTTTTTCGGCCCTTGGCGCGTAAGAAAACGCCGGCTGCGGCAACTATCAGGGAAAGCCCCGCCTGAACCGGAACCGGGGAGGCTGCGTAATGGGGGGAGCTTGTTTTACCCACTAACCACCAAGGAGAAACCGGATGAAGAACGTTAGAACTGGTGGCCGCTACGCCTTGCCGATCATTTGCGTGCTCATTGCAGCGGTCGGACTGGGCAGATACGGGACCACTCAGGCAGATGAAGAGGCCATCAAACAGGCAAACGCCCTTTCGCGGGCGTTCCGCTCGGCAGCCAAGAAAGTGCTGCCCACCGTGGTGAAGGTCCGGACAACGACCAAGTCGCGCCAGATCAAGGGCCAATTCCAGGGGAAGAATCCCTTCAAGGGCACGCCGTTCGAGGAATTCTTCGGCGACGACGATTCTCCCGGACACCGCTCTCCAGGCCACGGCATGATGCCTTTCATCCCCCACCGAAGCGGTGTTGGGTCGGGCGTCATCATCGACCCGAAGGGAATCATCCTCACTAACAATCACGTGGTGGAAGACGCCGACGAGGTGATGGTCGAGTTGCCCGACGGGCGACAGTTCAAGGCAACCGACATCAAGACCGACAAGCAGACCGATCTGGCCGTGTTGCGGATCGAGGCCAAGACACCCCTGCCCGCCGCCCGGCTGGGTGACTCCAGCAAAATGGAAATCGGCGATTGGGTGCTTGCCATCGGCAGTCCGTTCGAGTTGGAGCAAACTGTAAACGCCGGAATCATCAGCGGCAAAGGCCGAATGCTCGGGCACGTCAAGCGGGGCGAAGTCCTGCAAACCGATGCGGCCATCAACCCGGGCAACTCCGGCGGGCCGCTGGTCAACCTCAACGGCGAAGTGGTCGGCATCAACACGGCCATCGCCAGCCGTAGCGGCGGGTTTCAGGGAATTGGGTTCGCCATACCCATCAACCTGGCAAAGTGGGTGAGCGGGCAACTGATCGACCGCGGCGCCGTCCAACGGGCGTACCTGGGAGTGGGTATCGGGGCAATCAGTAGCGAGTTGGCCAAAAAACTGGGCGTGAAGCCTCACCAGGGAGTGCTGGTCTCGGAGGTCTATCCCAAGACGCCGGCCGCCGCGGCCGGGTTCCAGGAAGGCGACGTGATCCTCAAGTTCGCCGGACAGCCGGTCGCCGATCCACGCGATCTCCAAGAGGTGGTCGAGCGTGCCAAGTTCGGCTCGAAGCAACGGGTCGATATCATCCGGGCCGGCAAGCCGATGACGCTGGAAGTGGTGGTGAAGTCGTTACCCAAGCGTTTCGGCGTCGCTTCGTTCTCACCCGACGATGAGCCCGAGGGCGATTCCACGCCTTCACACGCGAACAACCAGCTTGGGTTGGAAGTGGCCGATTTGAACCCCCAGGTGGCCAAACAACTCGGCTACGTCGGGTTCTCCGGCGTGCTGATAAGCGGGGTGGACGCCGACGGGGTTGCCGCCGAGGCGGGCTTGCGCGAGGGGATGCTGATCCTCCGCGTGGGACAGAAACCGATCAAAACCGTCGCCGAATTCCAGGCCGCCATGAAAAACGAATCGCCCAAAGACGGTATCCTCCTGTTGATCCGCACCCCGCGCGGCAACCGGTTCGTGGTGCTGCAGCAGTCCTGACAAGACCTATCCGATCCTCCCAAGAACGCGCGCCGCGGGTCCCGATCCGCCCTGCATGTCCCCCGGCAGGTCGACGACCCCGGCTCGCTCGCTTTTCCTACCCCGCCATACCCGACGCGTAGGCTGGGTCGAGTTGTAGGGTGGGTCGAGGTACGAGACCCACGCGGAAAGGAACCAACGTGAAAAACTTCATCCCATCCGCAACAATCCTTTTTGCGGCCTTGCTCGTCATCGGCTTCCCCGCAGCGGGAAGCGAGGGG
>JAUWJC010000186.1 GCA_030607895.1 Pirellulales bacterium | reverse complement strand
GAGGATCGTCTTTTTACGCCCCTACTGCAACCGTAACTTCAGCATCCGCCCCTAACACCAATATACGAAACGACTTAGCGATGCTATCATCAAGCAAAGTGGCGCTGTCCAAGTAGGCTTTGTCGGCGGCGTATCGCGACGGTTCGGGCAGGGGCTTGAGTTTCCCCTCGTCCAGCAAGCGGAGCCGATCATAAAACGCGGCCAGATACTTGAGGATCAGCCTGGCATGGGCGGCTTCGTAACTGTCACCCAGGCCGGCCTCGACCAGGCGGCCGTGTAACTTGCGCAGCCGGGCAACTCGGCTTTTGAGCGAATCGAGGTCCGGCTGCCAGGCCTTCGCGTACTCCTCTGATTCGGCCGGCAGCGTGTAGTCGGGCTTATGAACGGCAAACGGCACGGCCGCCGCGCCACCCAGCAAAATCTGAATCGTCGCCCGGCGTTGCGACTCACCGGGCGTCTGGTCGTATGGCAGAAAGACCGATTTCGCATCGAACGATTTCCAGGGTTTTCCGTTGATCAAAACGCCGGTGACCGGGCCGGAGCCGACGGTGGCTATGTAGAGCCGCTTCTTGCCGAAGCGGACGGGGAAATGCTGCTCCAGACGGGTGATTGCAGGCGGAATATGTGGCAGTAGGGTCAGGCCGTCGGCCCGATAGAGATACTCGAACAAGCCGCGAATCAGCCCGGCCGGCAAGCCGAAACTATCGTAACACAAATTGATGGCCTCCTTGGGCTGGTAAACGGCGTCGCCGAATTTGACCAGCGGGTTGTCCATTCGGAACGCCCGGGCAAACTTCATCAGTTGATGCATTGCCCGTCGGGCGTCTTCGTGCCGGCCCACCCGGTAATAACCCATCACCATGCGGGCTTCGCAGGTGGTCCAGTGTCCGCCGTTGACCCAGGTGCCGAAGCCCCACAGCCCGCCTTTGTTTCCGGGCCGGTACATGTCGTCGAGAAATGGGCAGTTGGTGACAACCAGGTCGTGGGGCCGCAAGCCGGGTATCGAGGCGAGCTTGGCGTAGATTCTCTCTGCCTGCGCGTCGTCAGCCACGCGGAAACAGATCGCATCGTGATTGGCGACGGCCTCGAAGTATCCGTGCTTGTCGGCGCCATGGACGCCATGCCGGGTGCCGTCCGGGTCGAGCGACTTAATAAAGTATCCCTCCTTGGTAATCAAAAGCGGCAGACCCTTGCGTGCCAGATCTCGCCGCTGGCTATAGAGACGAACCTTATCGGTGTTGCCGGCCAGCTTCTCCAACTCGATCAGCCGATCCAGCCCGGCGATGTAGGTTATCGAGAGTCCGGCCAGGTATGCTTTGTCGTACGTGCCGTCGGGCTTTTTCCATCCGGCGAAGCTGGGTGCCAGCAGATTGCCGGCCGGGCCCGCCAGGAAGAGATTGTTCTTCGGATCGCGGCGGGTTTCGATGAAGTTGGCGCAGCGCTCCAGTTTCGGCAGGTAATGTTCGATGGCCTTGCTGTCCCGGCTGATGAGCAGGAGTTCGGCTTGCATCACGAGTCCGGCGGCGGTGAATTCCATGCCCCAGTCGTGTATATCCACCCGCCCGTCGCCCTGCTTCGGGATAAACCAGTCAGGGCTTGCGGCGTCGCAGAGTTGCCCGTCGGGAATCCCCAACTCCTGCTGCCCACCGCGTCTCCATCTCCAAGTCCGTTTACCGTCTCCCATCTGATCGAACCAAAGGTCCTGAGCGTTTTGCAGGAAGGTGGTTAGCGGCTCCTCGAACAGCGGCAACGCGCAGTACGTCGGCCCATAGCTGTTCTGTATCCACCATGCTCCCCAGGTTGGTCCCTCCACGAAACCGTTCCAGGAGGGATGGTACAACATGCCCACACTCTGAAACTCGGCGTCCGCATCGAACATCCGGCGGGCGATGTCGAGCAACTGGAGATATTCAGCATCGCCCTCGCCGCGGTAGAACCGGCCCTCGAAGCGATCTGCCGCCGCGCGGGGCATGAGAGCCGGGGAAACAACCAACATCATCGACGCCAGAACCGTGATGACCCATTGGCAGAATCGAACAGTTGAAATGTTCATCGAGTCCTCCGAATGATAGCGATATTCGTCTGTAATTCGTGCTCACCATGCCGAATGGTTTGCACCCCACCTTTAGCGTAGTTGTCACTGTCGACCGTCGTCAAGTCCCCTCTCCAGAGTCATGCAGGCTGCAATTGCTCTGGTGCCCATGTTGAATAGTCATCTGCAAACTGTTACGATTATAGTGTTACAGTGTGTCATCTGGCAGTGATCGAAGCTGGAGACAATTGTCGGGCACCTCCAGGCGACCGGGGAGTCCTCTCGCCGCCGGAGCTTCTGCCCTTTTAACCGTCTTGGCCACCGGCCGCAAGGGCTCGGCAGATGACAAGCCCGCCTTGCCGGCTACGGTTGTGCGAAGGGAAACAACATGGCGAAGAAGAAATCGCGAAAGAAGACCGGCGTCCGCGGTAAGCCTGCAAAGAGCACGAGCCAAAAGAAAACCGCCAGCAAGCCCGCCAAGAATACCAACTGCTCTGAACGACGAATGGGAGCAGGAAAGAAAGCCGGAAGAACCGGCAGGCGACCGGGGGTGGGTAGAAGGATCGTCGAGGTGAGAACCTGGCGGAGGGTCGGGCGTTTGGCCGGTGATGCCTTGGAGGCGCTCGAGTCGGGTAACATCAAAGAGGCCCGTAGCGTTATCGAGTCTATCCGGGCTGTTGCCGTGTGCGCCGACGAAGCGTAACAGATCGTTGAGAAACTGTAGCTGGTTGCTCGTCGACCATAAAACCGCGCCCGGTGGTCGCGGAGCGTTCAGCGGCCATATGGCTATTCGAACCGCGACCACCGGTCGCGGTTCTTTATGATTAAGGAGGACGACCATGCGAAACTCGAACCGACGTGAGTTTATCAAGTCATCGGCGGCCGTCGCGGGCGCGTCGGTTGTTGCAATTCCGGCCATCGCCAAGGACAGCACCAGTGCTAATGATCGAGTCCGCGTGGCCATCGCCGGTTTGGGTGGGCGCGGACGCAATTCGCACATGAACGCCTTGCACCAGATGGCCAAAGAGAACGTCGAGATAGTCGCGTTCTGCGAATGCGATGAGAAACGCCTGGAAGCCTCTAACGCGAAGCACGAAAAGGAGACGGGAAAGAAGGCCGCACTGTACAAGGACTACGGCAAGCTGCTGGAGGACAAGTCCATAGACGCGGTCAGCATAGCCATGCCCGACCACTGGCACGCACTGGCGACGATTTGGGCCTGCCAGGCGGGAAAGGACGTCTATTGCGAGAAGCCCGTCTCGCACAACATCTCCGAGGGCAGAAAGATGGTCCAGGCCGCCCGCAAGTACAAGCGGATCGTGCAGGCCGGCACGCAGTGCCGCTCCAGCCCCAACATCCGCGAGGGACTCAAGAAGCTCCACGAGGGCGTGATCGGCCGGGTGTACATGGCCCAGGGTATCGCCTACAAGTATCGTGCCGGCGGCAAGAATGAGTTCGGACCCGTGCCGCCTACCCTCGACTGGAACCTCTGGCAGGGACCGGCCTCCGAAAAACCCTACAACCGGCTGGCCATCTATCGCTGGCGGTTCCTCCGGCACTACGGCAGCGGCGAGATCGCCGACCAGGGAGTACACCAACTCGACATCATCCGCTGGGGACTGAAGTTGGACACGCACCCCAACTGGGCGCAAGCAATGGGTGGAAAGCTCTTCCGGCCTACCAGCGAAGTTACCACGCCCGGCAACCTGGCCTTCGCCTGCCAGTGGGAAGAACCGGAGACCCAGGTGCTCTTCGAGACTCGCGACGGGTTCACCAATCCCGGGGCCGGCATGGGCACGAAGTACCCGTTCGTCGATCACCGCAACGTAGTTGGCGTGATCTTCCTCGGCTCGGAAGGCTACATGATCATTCCCGACTACAGCAGCTACCACACTTTCCTGGGTCGCAAGCGGGAACTGGGACCAACCGCCTCCACGCCCGGCGCCCCGATGATGGACCTCGACCACTTCCGGAACTGGATTGCCGCCGTGCGGAGCCGCAACTGGCATGACTTGTACGCCGACATCGAGCAGGGACATAAGTCGGCAACCTTGGCCCACCTGGCCAACGCCGCCTATCGCACCCGGCGAACGCTTCATTTCGACCCCAACACCGAGCGCTTCATCGGCGACGAAGAGGCGAACAAGACGCTCACTCGCGACTACCGCAAGCCGTTCGTCGTGCCGGATGAAGTGTAGCTGCACCTTGGATGGGGCTGGTAGGTGAATCGGCAGGTTGGCCGTTCCTGTCTCAGATATCAAGGGCAAAGCGAATTGCCCGCCCAATATCAACCATCTTTGGCGGAGGCAAGCATGTGACCAACGATCCGATTTTTCCCCTCGAAACAGTCTGCAAGTGGTCACAGTTGACAGCGCAATCCAGGGGCATGCCGTCGGCTTTCGAGAGAAACACCTCGGACGGTATATCGCGGACCGTGCTTGTAATTGGGGCGACGGTTACTTCACCCAGGTATTTTAAGACGGAATCTCGCGTCAGGATAAGAACCGGTCTCTTCTTATCCGGCCGTGCGAACTTGTACCAACGTATTTCGCCGTGTTTCATTCGTCCGCCCAAGCTTGCTCGGTTTCCCAAACCGAAAACTCATCGGCGGCAACTGGGTGCCGCTGGTACCCTTGGCGGTGCTTACGCTCCATCTGCTCAAGCTTGTAGCGGGCAAGCGCCTCACGAAGCGCCTTTCTGGTGAAAGCAGAGCGACTCGTGCGAAGCCGCTTCGCAACCCGGTCGACCGCCTTGACAAGATCATCATCAAGGGTCATCTGAATGGTTCTCATACCGTGCCTCCACAATGTGGATGTCTATAGCTATGATAATCCACATTCAGGGTGATGTCAATTGATTGATGAGGCTAACGACCAAACCGACTGGGCAGCGGGCAGCGATTTTCAATCTCAGATGTTTCGACCAACCGCCGCTCCGGTTGAGCGTTTTGTTGTGCGGCAGTCGAGTTATGCGAACGGATACGTGCCCGGAATAGGGTCGCTCTCGATATTCTTAACATACGATGTTTGTTCCTTGACAAGCCCCACCCAGGGCTGCGCCCTGGGCTATGATAGCGCGGCCCTTCGGACCTGACCTACAAATACGTTCCGAACCACTCGTAGATCCGTTTTTCGGCCTCGGGCGGAACGGCGTGGCCTTGCTTGTGGTTGAAGAGTCCGACCCGGGGCGGCTCGCCGTAGAGCTTGTAGACGGGCAGCACGGCTTCGATCAGCGGCCAACTGTGCGCGCCGTCGGCCTTGTCGCCCCCCAGAAGCAAAAACGCCCGGGGAGCAACCAGCGCCAGCACTTCGTGATGCTCGTGGACAAACTCCGAACTGCGGACCTCTTCGCCCAGGTACCACGGGGCGTACCAGTTGCAGAAGGTGGTGCCGATACCGCCTTCGCTGCTGACGGTCACCTTGATACGCTCGTCAAACGCCGCCAGATAAAGGACTTCCTTTGCGCCCAGCGAATGGCCGACGGCACCCAACCGCCCGGAATCCACTTCCGGCATGGCCGCCAGGATGTCGACTGCCGTCATGGCGTCGAAGAGCATCTTGGCCATGCCCTTCGAGCCGGGATGGCGGGTCTCGAACAGCTTCACCTGGTCGGTCCGTAGCCGCTGGGCCCTGGTTTGCTTGGTTTCGGGCCAGAGGTAGTTGCGGGGGCAGAACGTCACGTAGCCGCGCCGGGCGAACTTCAGCCCAAAGGCTTTTTCCGGCCGCCCCTCGACGCCGGCCGGCTGGCGGATCGTGTGGTTGACCGTCGAGTGCAGCGCCACCACGGCCGGCCGGCGGCCCTCGATCTTCGCCGGCTTGAGCAAGTACCCCTCGACCGGCAGCCCCGGCTCGACTTCGTAGCGGACAAGTTGGCGGACGACACCCTCCGGCCGGTCCTCGGCAATAACCTCAAGCGGCGGCGGACCGCTGCGATCCACCGTGAAGGGCTTTAGAAACTCGACCCACCAGCGGCGAATCCGCTCGCGCTTGCGCAGCCAGCCTGCCAGCGTCGTGATCTTGTTTCCGTTCTCATCAACAAGCAGCGGGCTCAACCGGTGGGTGGGAATCTTCGTGTTGGCCGCAACGGCCGGCACCTGTTCCGGCGGTGTCTGCACCTCGGCCAGCCAGGGCACATCCTTGGTTGTCGGTTTGGGTTTCACCAGTTCTCCCAGCGCCGGCGCCGAACAACCGGTCAGCGCCGAGGCGAGGAACCCTCGTCGAGATATGCTGAATCGTTTCATGTGTAGACTCCTTTCTTGAATGATGAAGGTGCATTTCAGACACTCAACTCGATATCGACGTTTGCCGCAAACCCCCTTTCTCAATTGGCCGCCGGCAGGTTAGAATGTAACATGCGGTTTCATTGACCGAAAGCGGCGTTGCAGTAACCCCAAACCCATCTTCCGATTGGCGAAAAACCATGCCACGCGTCCTTGTAACACCTGCCGTGCTCCGCGAACAGGCTGGTCCGTATCGAGAGACACTCGATGCCGCCGGCTTCGAGGTTGTCTATCCCCCAGAGGGACTCGCGCTGAGCGACCCGACAACGCTCATCGGCCAGTTGCAGGGAATCGACGCGGTGCTGGCCAGTACGGAGCCGTACAACCGCGAAGTGCTTTCGGCCGCGAAACTGCGGGTGATTTCGCGAAACGGAATCGGCTACGACTCGATAGACGTGCTCGCGGCCACCGAGTTGCGGATTCCAGTGGCGATTACGCCCGGCGTGAACATGCCGTCGGTCGCCGAGCACACAATCGCCATGATGCTGGCCGTTGCACACGGATTTCCCGCACGCGACAAGCTGGCGCGAAGCGGTTCGTGGGCAGTGCGTCCGATTCTACCGCGGCTGGCCGGCCGCACGTTGGGTATCGTGGGCATCGGCGCCATCGGCAAGGCGGTTGTTCCGCTGGCGATCGGATTGGGTCTCGAGGTGATTGCCCACGATCCGGCCCCCGACTGCGATTTCGCCACCCGGCTCGGTGTTCGGCTCTGCTCGATGGATGAACTGCTGGCACGTGCCGACGTGGTCAGCCTGCACTTGCCCTGTACGCCCGAGACACCCGACACCGTGAATGCCGACATGCTGGCCAAGATGAAGCCGGGAGCGATCCTGGTCAACACGAGCCGCGGCGGGCTAGTCGACGAAGACGCGCTGGTCGAAGTCTTGCGGTCCGGCCATCTGGCCGCAGCAGCGCTGGACGTCTTCAAGGCCGAGCCGCTGCCGGCCGACAGCCCGCTGGCTCAATTGGAGAACGTACTGTTGTCTCCGCACATGGCGGGTGCCGATCGGGAATCGCTCACCGGCATGTCGATAATGGCTGCCCAGAGCATTGTCGAGTTGCACGCGGGCGGCTGGCCCGAGGGCCGAATTGTCAACCCGTCAATCCGCGACGGTTGGAAGTGGTGACGGCAGTGTGTGGTGGTTAGTGATCGGTTGTCTCGGCGATCTTGCCGCGTAGAAAGCTCACCAGGCCGTCGATGTCGTCGGTTCCAACGCGAATCGTCTTCTTCCCCAGCGAAATTCTTGCGCAATCGAATCCCCAGAGGTTGTAGATCACACCCTTGCCGGGCATGTAGTGGATTC
>JAUWJC010000632.1 GCA_030607895.1 Pirellulales bacterium | reverse complement strand
CGCCACCCGCCCCGCAACCCCGGCGCCCCCCGCTCGGCGGGGGAACCCGCTGCGTGGGAACCCGCTATTTTCCAGCAGTACGGGGCGGGGCGGGCCCAAGCAGAGCTTGGGACCGAGTGTAAGACAACAGTGAAAACGCCCGGTGGTTGAGCGCAGCGAAACCCCGGGGTTTCGCTGTGCTCAACCACCGGGCGTTCGCCCTCGCGTTACACATTTCTTCTCCACTGAAGGCCAACCGCCGGCCGACACGTATTAAGAACAAATCCTGAAATCGTCGATACGGAGGGCGAAGTTGCCAGTCAGGAACCTTCTCAAGCTTGCGCAGCTTTCCTATCTCTCTGCGCCGGCTAGTGATCGGCCGATCTATCGGGCGATCCGTCGCCACAAGGTCTGCAAGATTCTTGAGATTGGTATTGGGTTCGGGCGTCGGGCGGCGCGGATGATCGATGCGGCCAGGCTAATTAGTCCGTTGGAAGAAATCCACTACACGGGCATCGACCTCTTCGAGGATCGCGTATCGGCCGACGGTCCGGGCGTGACGCTCAAACTGGGACATCGCTTGCTCCGGGAAACCGGAGCACGGATCCATCTCATTCCAGGCGATCCACTGACCGCGCTGGCCAGAACGGCCAACGAACTGGGCAAGCTCGACCTGGTGGTCATCTCGGCCCGGCAGAATCGGCAGGCACTCGGCAGGGCCTGGTTCTATCTACCCCGATTGCTGCACGCGAATTCGCAGCTTTTCGTCGAAGCGGCCTTGCCGGCCGGCCGGATGATGATGCGGCCGGTCGCTCTCGACGAAATCAACGCACTGGCTGCCATCTCCAGGCCGCGTCGGGCTGCCTAAGCGTCGTCGCGGGTGTCGCCATATCGGCCCTTTTCGGATATAATTCAGAATCCGGCCGCTTCCCAGTGGGCCGCTTGCGGCTTCGCAACCCTCAACTCTCAACCTTCAACTCTCAACCTTCAACCTTCAACCCTCAACAATCGCCATGACCCCAGAGAACGCACCCCGAACGATGTTCGAGAAAATCTGGGATGCTCACGTCGTCCGCTCCGAAGAAGGAAAACAAACCATACTCTACATCGATTTGCAGCTTGTCCACGAGGTAACCAGCCCGCAGGCCTTCGAGGGCTTGCGGCTGGCCGGTCGGAAACCGCGGCGGCCGGATCGCACGGTGGCAACCGTCGATCACAACGTGCCGACCACCGACCGATCGCTGCCGATCGCCGATCCGGTGTCGAAGCGGCAGATCGACACGCTGCGCGACAACTCTCGGGAATTCGGCATTCGGCTTTTCGACCTGCACGACGAGAATCAAGGGGTGGTCCACGTAATTGGTCCCGAGCAGGGCCTGAGCCGGCCCGGCATGACAATCGTCTGCGGCGACAGCCACACGGCCACGCACGGTGCGTTCGGGGCACTGGCCTTCGGTATCGGCACCAGCGAGGTCGAACACGTTCTGGCCACGCAAACCCTCTTGCAGTACAAGCCCAAAACGCTGGAAATCCGCGTCGCCGGCCGGCTTCCCGTCGGCTCGACGGCCAAGGACATCATCCTCTACCTGATCGGCCGGCTGTCGCCACCGGGCGGGACCGGCTACTCGATCGAGTACACGGGCGAAGCGATCCGCGCGTTGAGCATGGAAGAGCGGATGACCGTCTGCAACATGTCGATCGAGGCCGGCGCCCGGGCCGGCCTGATCGCGCCCGACGAGACCACCTTCGACTACGTCAAGGGCCGGGCCATGGCGCCCAAGGGCGGCCAGTGGGAGCAGGCCTTGGCCTTTTGGCGCACTCTGCCCTCCGACGAGGGCGCCAGCTACGACAAGGAGGTGACGCTTGCCACCTCCGAGATCGCCCCCCAGGT
>JAUWJC010000276.1 GCA_030607895.1 Pirellulales bacterium | reverse complement strand
GGCCGGCGGCCACGATATTCTTGGCAATATGCCGGGCCATGTAGGCCGCACTCCGGTCGCCCTTGGTGGGGTCTTTGCCGCTGAAGGCCCCGCCGCCGTGACGCGCCCCGCCGCCGTAAGTATCGACGATGATCTTCCGGCCCGTCAGACCGCAGTCGCCGTGCGGGCCGCCAACCTCGAATCGGCCGGTCGGGTTGATGTGGTAGACAATCCGACTGTTGACCAGGTCTTGCGGCAAGAGCGGTTTGACGATCTGGTTGATTACATACTCGCGAATATCCTCCTGGCTGACGTCCGGACCGTGCTGGGTCGAGACGACAACCGTATCGATCCGCACGGGCTTGTTCCCCTCGTACTCGACCGTCACCTGGCTTTTGCTGTCCGGGCGTAGCCAGGCCACCTCGCCCGACTTCCGGGCGGCGGTCAGCCGGTTGAGAATGCGATGGGACAAGGCGATGGGAAGCGGCATCAACTCGGGCGTATCGTTGCAGGCGTAGCCGAACATGAGGCCCTGGTCGCCGGCACCGATATCCTTTCCCTTGGCGGCGTCTTCGTTCACGCCCATGGCGATGTCGGGACTCTGCCGGTCGAGCGAGAGAATCACCGCGCAGGTGTCGGCCGAAATGCCCATCTCGTCGTCCGTATAGCCCACCTCGCGGATTACTTGCCGAACGATTTCCGGATAGTCGACGACGGCCTTGGTGGTTATTTCGCCGGCCACGATTGCCATGCCGGTGGTCACCATCGTCTCACATGCCACCCGGCTCTTGGGGTCCTTGGCGAACAGTGCATCCAGGATACCGTCGGATATCTGGTCGGCCAACTTATCCGGGTGGCCCATGCTGACCGCTTCGCTGGTGAACAAGAACTTGCCTTTCGCCACGGAAATATCCTCCTGTTTTGCGTATGGGCGTCCGCTAGAGACACATCTTCCTCGCTCAGACGGCCGATTATAGCCGTTATCGCTCGATAATGGCAACCACACGATAACCGGGCGAAAAAGGGACCAGGTTTAATTTGCCGGAACGGCCCGGAGGGTGCTTCGCACAAATTAAACCTGGTCCCTTTTTCGGCACTAGCCCTGTCTGGTTTGCGAAGCCGCAAGCGGCCTGTTCTCGCGCCGCTGACCGCTGATAGCTGACTACTGATAGCTGCTCATGCTGCCGGCCGGTCGGCTGCTGCTTGGGCGGTCCGGCCTTCGGCGATCTCGCCCAGCAGCCGAACCGTCCGCTCGGTGGCACCCAGGGCGTCGGCCACCATGGCTTTTGCCCGAGCACCGAGCGTCCGGGCGTATTGCGGCTCTTCAAGGCAGCGGCGGACGAATTGTGTCAACTCGGCCGGGTCGGCCACGACTACGGCGGCCTGGCGTTCGAGCATGGCGGCCACAATGTCGCGGAAGTTTCGGGTGTTTGGTCCAAAGGAGACGGCAGCCCCGTATGCGGCCGGCTCGATCATGTTTTGCCCACCCCGCCGGCCCAGGCTACCGCCGACGAAGGCGATCTCCGCCGTACCCCACCAGGCCCCCAACTCACCCACCGCATCGATCAACAACACCCTGGCGCGGGCCGAAAAAGGGACCAGGTTTAATTTGCCGGAACGGCCCGGAGGGTGCTTCGCACAAATTAAACCTGGTCCCTTTTTCGGATCGAGTTGGCTCCGCCGCTGCCAGGCCACGCCCGAGGTATCCAACAGCTTCGCGACCGCCTCGAACCGGTCCGGGTGCCTGGGGACCAACACCAGCCGCAATCGGGGCCAGGCGCCGCAGAGTTCGCGATAGGCATCCAGCGCGGCCGCCTCTTCCGGGTCTTGCGTACTGCCGGCCAGGAAGACGATATCCTCGTCGTCAAAGCCGGCCAGGCGGCGTAGCCGGCAGGTGGTCGGGTTGCCCCGGTCTGTTTGGGCCCCGTCGTATTTCATCGAGCCGGTAACGTGGACCGCCGCGCACCCGGCACCCAGCGTGAGGAACCTCTCGGCATAGGTTTTGTCCTGGACGGCCACCAGGTCGATTTGCTTCAACATTCGTGCCACGAACGGCCGGATCCGCCGATAACCGTCGAAGCTGTGCCGGCCGAGTCGGCCGTTGATCACCGCCACCGCGGCGTCCGACTCGCGGGCGGCGCGGACCAGGTTAGGCCACAACTCCAACTCGGCCAGGCCCAACACTCGCGGGCGGACCCGCCGCATTGCCCGGCGCACGGCCCAACTGAAATCCAAAGGGCAGTAGAAAACCGTCAGGTCGGGGTATTTCTTTGTTGCCAAGGCCATGCCGGTCATGGTGGTCGTCGAGACGACGCATTCCCAGTCGGGCCTGGCGAGCCGGAGTTCTTGGATTAGCGTACAGAGCAGGTTCACTTCGCCCACGCTGACCGCATGTAGCCAGATGCAGGTCTTGCTTGAGTCGCGTCGCGGGACGCAGCCGAGCAGCTTTGCGGCGAACCCTTCGCGATATTTCCCTTTGCGAACAGCCTGCCAGACCAGCCAAGGCATGGCCGTTAGAACCACGAGCAGGTAGACCAGATTCAGCAGATAAGGCACGTTGGGCTTCCTTTCCCGTGATGTTGGAGTTCTTTGCGTGAGATTGCCTCCTGCACGGATTACCGCGGAGACAAGACTCACGCAAAGACGCAAAGGTGCAAAGGCGCAAAGATGAAACACTCAATTCGTTCCAACTCCCTAACCATTATTGTCGTCCTTTATATCTGACACCAGAACTTCATCCGACATCTTACCCCGGCACGCCGCCGCCTTTGCGCATGCAACAGTTTTTGAACTTCTTGCCGCTGCCGCAGGGGCAGGGATCGTTGCGGCCGACGCGTTGCCGTCGAACGCGGATCGGCTCCAGCTTACGGTCGGCCTGGGTTCCGTCGATTGCCGCCTGCTGCTGCTCGGTGATCTCGCCGGTCGACGGGGCCTCTTCGTGGATCGCCTCGGCCTCCTTCCAGGTGGAACCCACAAAGCCTTCGTCGAGTTGCTCCATGCGGAAGACCAGGTCGGTCACCCGCTCGCCGACCGAATCCCACATCTGCTCGAAGGTTTTCATCCCCTCGCGTTTGTATTCCACTTTCGGATCGACCTGGGCGTAGCCGCGCAGGCCGATACTGCTGCGGAGGTGGTCCATGGCCAGGAGGTGATCTTTCCAGGCCGTATCCAGAAGCTGCAACACCAATGCCCGTTCCATCCGCCGCATCTCGGGCCGGTAGCGTTCCTCGACGAGCGTGGAGAGTTCATATTCCAGTTCATCCGGTTCTCGCTGGGCGATTTGCTCGGGCGAAAGGTCGTATTGCAGTTCGCGCTTGAGCCAATCGGACAGCGCTTGCAACTTCCCATTGTCGGGCGCCGCCCGCTCGAATTCTTCCAGAGTACTTTCGCTGCCGAGAAGCCCATCCAACCTGGCCCGGACCTCGGCCATCATCTCATCGGCCCGGCGAGTACTGAAGTGACTATGCTCGACCAACAGCGCGCGGATCTGGTTGCGTTGTTTGTTGCGCAGGTCGTCCAAGCTCAACTCGACGTTGAACCGATCGCGTGCCCAGTCGACCAGTCTCTCCCGGTCGTAGCGTTTGTGGCCGCCGGCGTCCCGAGTGGTGAAGTGGTACAGCCCGGCCATTACCGGGTACTCGACTTCCTTCTCGTTGTAGACCCCTCGGGCGTGCTGGCGGAGTTGTCGTTTGAATGGCTCGGGTTCCAGGCCGCGGATTTCTTCCAGGTCCAGTTCGATGCCGAACTTGTGGTGGACCCAGGCGCAGGCGGTTTTCGTGCCGAAATTCTGTTCCAGGAACCGGGCACCTTGGGCGAGGTCGGTGTTCCGCACGGCTTCCCGGGCCTTCTCGATCAACAACTCGCTCACCCCGTCGCGGCCTGCCCGACGCAAATCTCGAGCGCGCAGACTCAACCGCCACCGGGTATTGGCCATCTTGGCCAGGGCTTCCCAGTTCCACTCGCGAGGATCGACGTCCTCGGGCATGTTCTCCTCGATAGCGTCGAGCACCTGCCCTTCGGCCAATCGCTCGGCTTCGTCCTTGGCGTAGGTTTCGGCCATCTCGAAATCCATGCCGCGGAAATCCCGGGCGTCCAACTCGACCGACAGTATGCTACCAGCCCACTCGGCAAACGATTCCGTCCCGTAGTCCTTGGCAAGGAACTGATCGATGTGGCGATCGATCTGTTTGTCGATCATCTCCAGGATGAGTTCCTTGCAGTTGGTGCCGTCGAGGATTTTCTGCCGATACCCATAAACCCGTTTTCGCTGCTCGTCCATCACTTCGTCGTATTCGAGCAGATTTTTTCGGATTTCGAAGTTACGTTCTTCGACCTTTTTCTGTGCCCCTTCGATACGTCGCGAGACCATTCGGCTTTCGATGGCTTCGCCTTCCTGCATTCCCAGCCGGGTGAGGATATTCTTGACCCACTCGCCGGCGAAGATCCGCATCAGGTCGTCTTCCAGCGAAAGGTGGAACCTACTGGAGCCCGGGTCGCCTTGCCGGCCGCAACGGCCGCGCAACTGGAGGTCGATCCTCCGTGCTTCGTGCCGCTCGGTGCCGATGATATGCAGGCCGCCAATGCCGGCCACCTCGCGTCCCTCGACCTTCATTTGCTCGCGCTGCTCGATTTGGCCGACCAGGGAGCTCCATTCATCGGGCGGGACATCGAGCCGCGTGGCGTATTTCTCCTGGAGTTGCCCCCAAGCCATTGCCTCCGGGTTGCCGCCCAGGACAATGTCGGTGCCTCGGCCCGCCATGTTGGTGGCGATGGTTACGGCCGACTTGCGTCCGGCCTGGGCAACGATCTCGGCCTCCCGCTGGTGGTGCTTTGCGTTGAGCACTTCATGCTGGATGCCTCGCCGGTCGAGCATCTCGGAGATCAACTCGCTTCGCTCGATTGAAACCGTTCCAACCAGAATCGGCCGCCCGCGGTGGTGGATATTCTTGATTCGCTCGTGGGGAATAGTCTCCCGCTGCTTGCTGCCCTTGGGTCGCAACACGACGGCCTCGTCGGACTCCCGCTCGATAGTCCCCCACATTGCATCCCGACCGTCCAATTCGAGCACGTCCCACTTGTGAATCTCTTCGATCTCGTCGACGATGGCTTTATATTTTTCTTTTTCGGTGCGGAAGATAACGTCGTGATGGTTGAGGCGATACAACGTCCTGTTGGTGGGGATGGAGATCACGTCGAGCTTGTAGATCTTCCAGAACTCGGCCGCCTCCGTCATGGCCGTGCCCGTCATGCCGCAAATCTTGTCGTACAGCTTGAAGTAGTTCTGAAGCGTAATGGTGGCCAGCGTTTGGTTCTCTTCCTTGATCCGCACGCCCTCCTTGGCCTCGACGGCCTGGTGCAAACCGTCGCTCCAGTTCCGGCCGGGCATCAACCGGCCCGTGAACTCGTCGACGATCACCACCTCGCCGTCCTTGATCACGTAGTTCACGTCGCGTTTGTAAAGGTGATGTGCCTTGAGCGAGTTGTCGATCAGATGGGGCCATTCCATGTGCCCGGCCGTGTAGAAACTCTCGACGCCGGCCAACTGCTCCGCCACCCGAACCCCGTCGTCCGTCAAATGCGCCGTGTGCTCCTTCTCGTTTACCTCGAAGCTGACGCCCCGCTTCAACTGCCGGGCGATCCGATCGGCGCGGGCGTACCGCGTAACGTCGTCGTGTGCCGGGCCGGAGATTATCAGCGGCGTTCGTGCTTCGTCGATCAGGATGTTGTCCACCTCGTCGACGATGGCGTAGTGGAGCTTGCCTTGCACCTGCTGCATGTGTTTGGGGTACTTGTCGTCGCCCCGGGCGGCCGGGCGCATGTTATCGCGAAGGTAGTCGAACCCGAACTCGTTGTTGGTTCCATAGGTGATGTCGCAATTATAGGCCTTCTGGCGCTCGTCGCCGTCCATGTTGCTCTGGATGGCGCCGATCGTAAGCCCTAGCGACATGTGCAACGGCCCCATCCACTCCATATCGCGTCGGGCCAGGTAGTCGTTGACCGTAACAACGTGGACGCCCTTGCCCGTCAGGGTGTTAAGATACGAGGGCAGAGTGGCCACCAGCGTTTTGCCTTCG
>JAUWJC010000414.1 GCA_030607895.1 Pirellulales bacterium | reverse complement strand
CTGCAAATACGCGGCACCGCGCGTGAAATCGTTCTGATTGACATGGACCGCCGGCGCGCGGAAGGTGAAGCGCTCGACCTGAGCCACGGGGAATTCTTCACTCCGCCGGTCGATATCCGAGCGGGAGACTATCAGGATTGTGCCGGGGCCGACGTGGTTGCCATCTGCGCGGGCGCAAAACAAAAGCCCGGACAGTCACGCATGGAACTCGTGGAAACAAACATCGGAATCTGCAAGGAGGTTGTGGAAAAGGTGGTGGAACACACCACCGAGGCGATTCTGCTGGTTGCCACCAACCCGGTGGACGTGCTGACCTACGCGGCACTTCAATTCTCCGGTCTGCCCGCCCGTCGGGTGATTGGCTCCGGCACGGTGTTGGACAGTGCGCGGTTCCGGCATCTGCTCAGCCGGCACTGCGGAATTGACGCCCGCAATGTCCATGCCTACGTGCTGGGTGAGCACGGCGACAGCGAGGTCCTGCCGTGGAGCATAACCACTCTGGCCGGCATGAGAATGGATGACTATTGCCTGGCTTGTCCCAAGAAGTGCCCAAATGCCAATCGCCAACGGATCGCCGAGCAAGTCCGCACCTCGGCATATCACATCATTGACGCCAAAGGCGCAACCAACTTTGCGGTTGGACTCGCACTGGTCAAAATCACCACCTCGATTATCAGGGACGAAAACAGCGCGCTGACGGTCTCCACGCTGATCGATGGGCAATACGGGATCAGCAATGTCTGCCTGAGCCTTCCGGCGATTCTCAATTCCGCGGGCGTCGATCGATTGATATGTCCCAAGCTCACCGAGACGGAGCAAGCGGCATTGAAATCATCGGCCGAAGCGATAAAAGAGATCCAACACCAAGTAGGCCTATCGTAGAAGGCCTACCGTAGAAGGCCCACCGTAGAAGGCAACGAACAACACTTTCAACGATTTCACGACAGAAAGGGTGAAGACGTCCATGAATACGACGCTACGCAAGAATATCGACTGGGTTGGATACGTGGATTGGACGATTCGCGACTTCCACAGTTACGAAACGGCCCGAGGCGCCACGTATAACTCCTACCTCGTTCGAGACGAAAAGACCGCGCTTATCGACACGGTCAAGGCCCCGTTCGCCGACCGGTTGCTCCGGAACGTTTCTGCATTGACTGACCTGTCGGACATTGACTACGTGGTGTGCAACCATGCCGAACCCGACCACGCCGGCGGTTTACCCCGCGTGATGAAGGCTCTGCCGGGCGCTACGCTGGTATGTAATAAGAAGTGTGTCGCGGCGTTGTCGAGGCACTTCGACACTGCGCACTTCGACACTTCGGCGTGGCGGATACGAGTCGTCACCAGCGGTGATACCTTGCCGCTTGGCCAACGAACGCTGCAATTCATCGACACCCCGATGGTCCATTGGCCCGAGTCGATGTTCACTTTCATTCCCGAGGAGAAGTTACTCTTCTCGATGGACGCTTTCGGGCAGCACTATGCCACCTCGGGCCGGTTTGACGACGAGGTTCCGTTATGCACGCTCATGGAGGAAGCCAAAGCGTACTATGCCACCATCGTCACGCCGTACGGCAAGCAAGTGGCCGGCGTATTGGAGCAGGCCGCCACACTCGACATCGAGATGATTGCACCTGCCCACGGCGTAATCTGGCGGAGCCAAATTGCCAAGATCGTGGAGGCGTACAAGGACTGGTCCGTTTGCCGCCCCAAGGCGAAGGTACTGGTTATCTACGATACCATGTGGGACAGCACCGGCCAGATGGCCCGGGCGATACACCAAGGAGCTTCGCTTGCGGGGGTCGAGGCCGTGCTGATACACATCCGGCGGTCCAATTTGACGACGATTGCCACCGAGGTGCTCGACTCGGCCACGGTGGCTTTCGGCTCGGCAACGCTCAACCGGGGCATGATGCCGATGGCCGGCGCCGTGTTGACGTACCTGAAAGGTCTGCGTCCGGTCGGCAAGGCCGGCTTCGCCTTCGGTTCGTACGGTTGGGGTAAGGGCGGTCCGGAGGCCGTCGGCGATTGTCTGGAAAACATGGGTTGGCAAGTCCTGCGCGAACCGCTGAAGGCCCAATATCGGCCGATGCCCAAGGTGCGTGACGAGTGCCGCGAGGCCGGCAAAGCCTTGGCCCAAAAGGCACTGGAGATGGCCCCCAACCGCGAGGACCGGCAACGAAGCGTTTAGCCGCCGCGTCCACGCGGCGCGATTCCCCAGCGTTGACAGCGGAATTGAACAGACTCAAACACGACTGAAGGAGAAAGCGAAATGCAGAAGTATGTCTGTGATGTGTGTGGCTGGGTGTACGATCCGGAAGTTGGCCTTCCCGACGAGGGCATCGAGCCCGGCACGTCCTTTGAAGACCTCCCCGACGACTTCGAATGCCCCGAGTGCGGGGTGGGAAAAGAAGAGTTTTCTCCCGAATAGGCCGGGGGTATCCGGAAACCTCATCCCTGAACCTTGCCGGTGTTGAAAGGTGCCGATTGTGGAAGACACTCTATTGGAATGCGTCGAGCAGTACGGCGTCGTGCAAATGGCGCTGGTCGCCACGCTTTTCACGTGGTTTGTCACGGCCGCCGGCGCGGCGGTCGTCTTCTTCGCAAAACGGGTCAACCAGGCGATCATGGACGGCATGCTCGGCGTGGCGGCCGGCGTAATGATCGCCGCCAGCTTCTGGTCGCTGCTGGCACCGGCCATCGAGATGTCCGGCGGCGATTGGATGCCCGCCACCGTCGGCTTCCTTGCCGGCGGCCTGTTCCTATACGTGGTCGACAAGATCCTTCCGCACCTTCACCCCGGACTGGCCATGTCGGAGGCGGAGGGAATCAAAACCTCGTGGCATCGCAGCGTCTTGCTGGTCTCGGCCATTACGTTGCACAACGTGCCGGAGGGACTGGCGGTCGGCGTGGCTTTTGGGGCGGTCGCCCATGCGGCCGATCCGGCCGCGGCCGGCAAAATACTGCTGGCGGCCACCGCCCTGGCAATCGGAATCGGCATCCAGAACTTTCCCGAGGGGATGGCCGTGGCCATGCCGCTACGCCGCGAAGGGATGGGCCGGCTCAAGTCGTTCATGTATGGGCAGGCCTCCGGGCTGGTGGAGCCAATGGCCGGTGTGCTCGGTGCTTGGCTGGTGCTCACCATGACCCCGTTGTTGCCCTACGCACTGGCCTTCGCCGCCGGCGCCATGATCTTCGTCGTCGTCGAAGAATTGATCCCCGAATCGCAAAGGAACGGATACAGCGACTTCGCAACACTCGGCGCCATGGTGGGATTCAGCATCATGATGATCCTCGACGTGGCACTCGGGTGATATGAATGAACGGACAACTCGACATGCTCGTGCGAAGTCGCAAGCGGCCCCTAAACATCTAACCCCCAAAAAACCCTAAATACCCATGGAACTCGATCCGGAGATACTCCATGAAACTGCAAGCAGTTGCGGGAATCCTGCTGAAAAGGGTCCTGCCGATCGTCGTTGGGTTGGCCGCGCTGGTCTTGGTCGTTGCCTGGCTGGCCGGCCTGACGACCGAAAAGATCTAACCCGATCAAAGCGACGTGGCGCCCCGACGCATCGAGCCGAAACCGGAACAGGCGCTCTACGCAGTCCGCGAGGTATTCAAGGATTACACGGCCGAGGCGGTCGGAACGCTAAAGGCGTCCAGCCGAACGGAGATATCCGCCCGGGTCCTGGCGCCAATCGATCGGATACACGTTAGAGCCGGGCAGACGGTCAAGGAGGGCGACGTGCTCATCGAGTTGGACCGCCGGGCGCTGGAAACCCAACTCAGCCAGGCCAAGGCCTCGGTGGTGGCCGCCACGGCGGCCCTGTCGCGGTCGGAGAGCGACTACGCTCGGGCAAGGCAACTGCTCAAGAAGAGGGTGATCAGCCAGGCCGAGATGGACCGGGCCACGGCCGCGGTCGAGGTCAACCGGGCCAAGCGCGACCACGCCCGGCAGGCCCAGAGCGAAGTCAACGTGATGCTCTCGTACACAACGATAAAGGCCCCGAAGAACGGCATGATCGTCGACCGGCTGGCCGAGCAGGGCGACATGGCTCGACCCGGCGAACCCCTGTTAATCCTCTACGACTCCACCTCGCTACGGTTGGAGGTGCCGGTGATGGAGAATCTGGCGGTGGGGCTCAAGCGGGGTGATGAATTGACGGTCCAGATCGACGCCCGAGACAAAAGACCGACTATGAACAATAGGGTCATGAGGTGATTCCTTGATTTCGTGCGATTTTTCGAGCCGTGATAGCAGTAGCCGATTGTGGGGTGGATGGAGGGAAGCGGTTATCGCCTTTTGGGTGGGCGTTTTGTGAACTTGCGG
>JAUWJC010000333.1 GCA_030607895.1 Pirellulales bacterium | reverse complement strand
TTTTGAAGAACTCGACCGGCCCGGCGAATACTACCTCGATCGCCGGAACAATCGGCTATATTTCTGGCCGCCGGGCGACGTGACGAAGAAGCCGGTCCAATTGACCCTTTGCCCAAAACCTTTGGTTCGGGCCACCGGCGCCGCCCACTTGGTTGTTCGCGACCTGACAATCGAAAACGGTCGCGGCGTGGGCGTCCTGATGGGCAACTGCCGGCATTGTCGGGTCGAGAACTGCCTGGTCCGCAACATGGGCTCCAGCGGAATCAACCTGAGTGGTGCCCACGTGGCGGCCGTTCGCTGCGAAGTGACTCGGACCGCGTCCTATGGAATCAGCGCCTACGGCGGAAATCGCAAGACGCTGACGCCGGGCCAGTGCTCCGTCGTCGGTTGCCACATCCACCATGTCGGACGACTCGACTGGATGGGAGGCCGTGGCATTATCATCGGCGGTTGCGGGAATCGCGCGGCCAACAACCTCATCCACCATGGCCCGACCGGCGCTGTCTCATACGGCGGGAATGCCCACCTGCTGGCACTCAACGAAATTCACGACGTCTGTATTCACTATTCCGACGTGGGCGTTTTCTATACCGGCCGCGATTGGTCCAGTCGCGCCAGCGTGGTACGGTGGAACTACATCCACGACATCACGAACAACCACGGCAGCGGTTCGTCGGCGATCTATCTCGATGATTGCGACAGCGGCGACACGGTCACCGGCAACATCGTTTTCGGCGGTGTCGGTCGCGGCGTGCTGCTGGGCGGGGGACGCGATAACACGATTCGAGGGAACATCTTCATCAACCTGCCGGTCGGCATTCACGTCGACGCCCGAGGCCCCAGGGGAATCACCCTTGATAAGCCGGGCTCCTGGAACCTCCTGGCGAAGTGCGAAAAGGTCGGCTACCTGTCGCCACTCTGGAGCCGGCGGTATCCGCGACTCGCCAAGGTCATGGACAACAACCCGTTGATGCCGCTGGGTAACTCCATGCACGACAATATCCTCATCGGCTGCAAGAAACCGTTCGCTCTAGCGAAGGGCGTCGAGGCAAAATGGCTCGACCGAAAGAACAATCCCGAGTGGAGCGTGAAGGATTTTCCGTTTCTCCCCGGCGAAGGATCGACCGCCAAGCTCGACCTCTCGAAGCTGCCGACCATTTGGCAAAAAGTCCCCGGCTTCGAACCGATCCCCATCGAGAGGATTGGACTTAGGCCCTTGGAAAAGCCACTTGAACAATAAATTGTCGATGTTGTTCACGCGAAGGTTGCGGAGAAGTTACGCCGAAGGCGTTAGACAACCCAGTTAGGAGCCACAAAACACGGCCCAAACCCCAAAGGGGTTTCACAAATCTAGCCACCCGCGGAGAACGAAACGTTGTAAAACCCCTTCGGGGTTTCGGCGAGATGGGACGGCATCGTAACCCAGGGTGCGCTCGGCGACCCTGGGCTTTGCTGTGTAACCGCTTCGCGGTAGCAGCTACCGACTGCCCGAAGGGCCTCTTTTTCCGGGCGCAGCGTTTAGCCGCTGTTCAGCATCGTGAGCCTGATCTTTGCCGAATATCTCAAGCGTCATCCCGTTGACTCGTGCCACCGGCCCGGCTATGATTTGACACAACCATGCCCAACGAGCTGAACCAATACGACAACCCGCTGATCACCCGATACGCCTCCGCGCGGATGAGCGAGATATGGAGCCCCAGGCGGAAGTTCGGCACGTGGCGGCGGCTTTGGGTGGCACTGGCCGAGGCGGAAGCCGAATTGGGGCTGCCGATTACGCCCGAGCAAATCGCCCAACTCAAAGAGCACGTGGACGATATCGACTTCGAGGCGGCCGCCCGGTACGAGCGAAAGCTCCGCCACGACGTGATGGCCCACGTTCATGCTTACGGAGACGCCTGCCCGGATGCAAGGGCAATCATCCACCTGGGAGCGACCAGTTGCTTTGTGGGCGACAACACCGACCTGTTGCTGTTGCGGGAGTCGCTCGAATTGGTCCGCGACCGGCTGGTCGTGGTGATCGGTCGGCTGGCCGACTTCGCTCTGAATCATCGCGATCTGCCCTGCCTGGCGTTTACCCACATGCAGCCGGCCCAGCCGACGACGATGGGTAAGCGGGCGTGCCTTTGGGCATACGACCTGGTGCTGGACCTGGCCGAGATCGAGCATCGGCTTGCGGCATTGAAGGCCCGGGGTCCCAAGGGCACAACCGGCACGCAGGCCAGTTTCTTGCGGCTGCTTGCCGGCGACCACGAAAAGGTCCGCCGGCTGGAAGAGTTGGTCTGCCGCAAGCTGGGGTTCGAGGAAACCTACGCGGTGACCGGGCAAACGTATCCACGGAAAATCGATTCGCAGATTCTCTCGGTCCTCTCGGGCGTTGCCCAAAGCGCCCACAAGATGGCCGGCGACCTGCGGCTGTTGGCGCATCGCAAGGAGGTGGAAGAGCCGTTCGAGAAGGACCAGATCGGCTCCTCCGCAATGGCCTACAAGCGCAACCCGATGCGGAGCGAGCGGATTTGCTCGCTGGGGCGGTTCGTCATCAGCCTGGAGTCGAGCCCCGCCATGACGCTTTCGACCCAAGGGCTGGAACGAACGCGGGACGACAGCGCGAACCGGCGGCTGGTCCTGCCGCAGGCCTTTTTGGCTATCGACGCCGTTCTGATACTCTGCCAGAACGTGGCCGACGGCCTGGTCGTCTACCCTAAGGTAATCGGTGCCAACCTGGACGCCGAGTTGCCCTTCATGGCCACGGAGAACATCCTCATGGCGGCCGTGGCGGCCGGAGGCGACCGTCAGGACCTTCACGAGCGGATACGCCGCCACAGCCAGGCCGCCGCGGCGGTCGTCAAGCAGGAAGGCGGCCAAAACGATCTCATCTCCCGGCTGGCCGCCGACAAAGCCTTTGCCGGCGTCGACCTCGAGGCCGTCTTGGACCCCACGCAGTTTGTCGGCCGCGCGCCGGAGCAAGTAGACGAGTTTCTCGCCGAGGTAGTGGCCCCCATCCGGCAGAAATACGCAGGCACCTCAGGCTCCAACGCGGAAGTGAACGTATAAGGAAAGTTGAGAGCGACAATTGGTAGAGAATCAACAACACTTGCTGGATAGCTGGAATGAATTCTTCAACGGCTGAAACACAGGCTCCGTCGGCCAAGGGTGTTCACGTTAGCGATGACACCTTGTCCGCCGAGTTGACCGATGGGCGTACGATTTCGGTGCCTGTTGCTTGGTATCCACGCCTTTCGCACGGAACGGCCGAGCAGCGGAATCATTGGCGGTTGATTGGCAATGGGCGAGGGATTCATTGGCCGGATCTGGACGAGGATATCAGCGTCGAAAACCTCCTTGCCGGCGAGCATTCCGGTGAAAGCCAGACTTCTTTCAAACGCTGGCTCCAGCAGCGACGGCTTTCAGCGGACACCGCTTGAAAACACATGACAGGCACACCGGGCGGCTCGGCTAGCGCTTCCGCTCGTCAAGCTTACGGCAATCGGCACAGATGCCGGAAATGAACATCCGGTGGCCGATGATCTGGAATTCGTGCTCCCGGGCGACTGCGTCGCGGATTCTCTCCAGGTCTTCGCTGTGGAACTCGATCAACTTGTTGCACATCTCGCAGTGGAGGTGATCGTGCCGGGGATAGCCGTAATCGTGTTCATAGACTCTCCGGCGGCCCAAGGTCATCTTGCGCAGCAGGCCCGCCTCGACCACCTCCGATAGCGTGCGGTAGACGGTGGGTCGACTTATCTTCCGCCGCGCGATGAGGTCCTGGAGATGGCCCATCAACTCGTCGGCGTCGAAGTGGGCGTGATGGCTGTAGATCATCTCGACGATGAGCCGGCGTTGTTCGGTGACCCGTTTTCCGCGGGCTTGCAGAAACTGGGTAAAGCGTGCAAGCGGCGGCAGCGTCACCTGAACCGATCGAAGCGAATAGTCTTCCGACATGGCGGTAAACTAGCCAATCTCGTCCAGAAGTCGGTCCAAGGCGATATCGAGTTTCGCGTCCGTCTCGTAGGTTCCGGCGGCAATCCGCGCGCGGATCGCGTCGACCCGGTCCTGGCGAATGTCGGGCACCTGGTTGACTTGCTCGACCAATCGTGCCGCGTCGGAAATCTGCACCTCGTCGGTAATCGGCGCCGATTGGCTGGGTATAGTGGGCCTAGAAACCCTAGACGTGTGCGGCGGACTAATCGGCTGGGGACCGTGCAAATGCGCCGCGCGGTTGATCTGCATCCTTCTCCTCCCAATGACTCCAAATGACAGGGTCCGTCAATGACAGGGTCCGTCAAGACATCCTGTTTGCCGAACCGGTTTTTCTCTCAGCGTCTGAACGGTAACTTGTCGTCTGCCTAAGTTCCCGTCCTACCAATTATAGGTTAGCCCCTGCTGTTGCCACGGTTGAATGTTCGTCGGGTGCTCAACGCCTCGGGCACGAAAACTTCGTACCCGTCTCATCGACAAGGCGGCGCCGCGGATTAAGCCAAACACTAATGTGGCTTGCAGCCACAACCAAAGGTGAATTCGGAATAAGCGCGCAAATCGCGCGGAACCCGCAACGGTAGACACATAACGCCCGATTCGTATCAACAAATGCCCTTCTTGGCGACCTATAACACCTGTGACGATGTCGTTTGCCGGGTGCGATGCCAATTACAAACGGCGCGGTTTTTCGGCAACATCGGCCTGGTGAAACTACGCCACGTTTGTTGTCTTGGGGCAACTGTTGTCTTGGGGTAACACTGTTGTTTTGGGGTAACACTGTTGTTTTGGGGTAACACTGTTGTTTTGGGGTAACACTGTCGGCCAACACCCAGACTACTTCTATTTTGCCATCGCGAGTCGGATAGGCCAAGAGGGTTTTTTGGCCGCCCGAATGCCGCGGCATGGTTACTATACGCATCTTCACTACAAACGGTTTGCCCAAAATCGGGCCGGTTCGACAAAAATCCAAATGGATTATAGGGGGTTCCAGAAAACTAGACAAGATCGGACTGGAGAAAACGACCAGAAACGGGGAGAATTGCGGTTTACGCTTCCTCACGCGAAACTGGCAATCAGCAAAACGCTTACCAACTCAAACTGTAAGCGGTCAGTGGAAAATGGGGACTGGCACTGGGGTGTTGAAAACTCGGTGCAGATATCGGCCGGAAGTGCGGGAAAAACCGTAGCCGCGAGGTGCCTGTCCCCTTTTTCCACG
>JAUWJC010000356.1 GCA_030607895.1 Pirellulales bacterium | reverse complement strand
TCAGCTATCAGCGGTCAGCTATCAGCCCGAAACCCCGCAAAAAAGCGCTGTTTTCAGCGGCTGATAGCTGATAGCTGAAAGCTGATAGCCAAGTTTGATGTTGCAGAACTTTTCGGATGAGCCATAGTGTTAAAAAGACTCGCTGGACCACCACACCCGCCACCAACCGCTTTTGGTGGGAGCCTACCGGTCCACGCGGACATGCACGTGGGCGGTGGCGGTTTGGCCGCGGTGGTTGGTTCGGTGGACGGTGACCAGGTAGTGGCCCGGCCGGGTGTAGCGATGGGTCGTTATGGCGTAGCCGTCTTTGGATAGCTTCACGGCGTTGCCGTCCGATTGGACAGTGACCGGCGGGCTGCCGTCGCCGAAGTCCCATGTCTCGTGGCCGTCGTCCGGCGCGATTCGGAACGAGCGGACCTTGAACGTGACGGGCGTGCCCGGCTTGATGTCGAACGTGGGCGAGTAATTGGCGTGGATCGACGGGGGTAATTGCTTTGGGTGATCGCGATCGATTACATGCACGACGGCGAAGTCGTAGTCGACGTTGCCCTGGTCGTCGGTCACTTTGAGAACTTCGCTGTAGACGCCCGGCTTGTCGTAACGCCGCTCAACCTTCGGGCCGGTCGCCTTTGAGCCGTCGCCGAAGGTCCATTCGTGGTTGGCGATATGTTCTGGCCCACGGCCGCACCAACAGAGGCCGGCGTCGAGCACAACCGGGGCGCCGGTCCAGGTGAGATGGTGCGGTCGGGCGACGGCTTGCAGTTTGGTCTTGTGTGCCTTGTGGTAGGCCTGCCAGAAGAAGGCGTAGCCCTCGATAATTCCAACACGCCCGCTCGGTTGCATGGCGCGGATATCGAAGTGCAGGTGCGACCATCCGCCGCTTCCGCCCTCTTTGCCGAGAGTGCCGATCTTTTGCCCCAGCTTCACCCGGCTGCCCAGCTTGAGCGAAGGGTCGAACGATTGGAGGTGGCTGTACCGATAGTACCAGCCGCGGTTGTCGAGTATGTAGATGACGTCGTAGCGAGACCGCACGTATTCTTCGTGACCGGGCAGCACTTCTTTACCCACCTGCACGACCAGCCCATCGGTGGCCGCCAACACGTCGACCATTCCCTCGGCGCCGCCGATGTCGAGTCCGTAGTGGTAGTAGATCGACTTGTTGGCGGGCACTTCGCCGCCGTCGACGAAGACGGGCACGTTGCACATTTGGGTGTCGGTGGCAAACCATCGTTGGTTGGCCGGGTAGCCGAACGTGCCGGGACGAATCCAGGGCGAGCCGGCCGGCCAGAGCCGAAGCCGCGCGTCGGCATCCAATGCCCAGATGTTCTTGCACTCGGAAGTAAACCCCTTGGTCACTGCGCAATCGATTTGTACGTCGCCGACGGTGACCGGCAGGCGGTAGTACGCGGCCGTCAGATCGATTTTCCGCCCGGCAACCTCGACGGTGACCACGGCGCTGCGCACGGCGTCACGGAGCGTGTCGCGGGTTTCTTTGAGGTCCAGGAGTTTGACGGTGACCGAGCGGCCGTTGGCCAGTGTGACGTTGGTCTGTTGGCCGACGTTCAGATCGACCGTCCGCATGAGCGGCTCGATTCTGGCCGCGGCGGCCGGAAGTGAGATGAATGCTGCCAGAAGTACCGCCAGCGCGGCCGTTTTGCATTTGCGATTCACGATGCTTCTCCCATGGTTGTCGACGGTTGGATGGTCCGGCCGGCCCGATTTGAAGGCCATATCGAATATGATGGACAGGTCCGTCCAACGCAAGCCCTGGTCGAGCGTGTGCCGACGCAGCCCACGCCCAACGTTGCGAAGCCGCAAGCGGTTTTCCCTTTCTTCCCCTTTTCCCTTTTTCCTCCCGACTTTGGGTAAGTTGCACGCCGCAACCATTTTAGGTAGTATATAGACTATTGGCGCCCGGTGGCGTAGCCGGGCGGAAGTTGTACTATCGATCGACTGGAAAGAGGTGTGCCATGCGAAAGATGAGAAGTGCTTCGAGGTTCTGGGCGTTGGCGCTGGCTGGTTTGGCCTGTCTGTTGGGTGGTTGGGCAAGTGCGGACGATCAGTGGGTTGTCTTCGAGGGCAAGGACGGGCCGGGCAAGGGGAAGCACATCGTGTTTGTTACCGGTGATGAAGAGTATCGGTCCGAAGAATCGATGCCGCAACTCGCCAAGATTCTGGCCGAGCGACAGGGCTTCAAATGCACCGTGCTGTTTGCCATCAACAAGGAAACCGGCGAGATCGATACGGTTGTCTCGGACAATATCCCCGGCTTGGAAGCCCTGAAAACGGCCGACTTGATGGTGTTGTTCACCCGATTCCGCGAACTGCCCGACGAGCAAATGAAAGAGATCGTCGACTATACCAACTCTGGAAGACCCATCGTCGCCCTGAGAACGGCCACGCATCCGTTCTTCTACCGCAAGCATCCCGAAAGCCCCTACGCCAAGTACTGCTGGCGAAACAAAGAGTACAAGGGCGGATACGGTCGGCAGGTGTTGGGTGAGACCTGGATCAGCCACTACGGGCATCACAAACACGAGAGCACCCGGGGGCTGGTCGCAAAGGGCATGGAGAACTGCCCCATCGTAAAGGGTTGCGAAGACATTTGGGGTCCCTCGGATGTCTACGGCATCACAACGCTATCGGGCGACAGCAAGCCGGTAATCATGGGTCAGGTCCTCTCGGGAATGAACCCGACCGATGGGCCAAATCCCGAGAAGAAGCTCGTGCCGATCGCCTGGATCAAGACCTTCACGGGCACCTCCGGCAAAGCAGCCCGGGTGTTCACCACCACCATGGGACACGGCGACGACTTGAAGAGCGAAGGCTTCCGCCGCCTGTTGGTAAACGCCTGCTATTGGGCAATGGGCATGGAAGACAAAATCCCCGCCCGGGCAAACGTCGACTTGGTCGGCAAGTACGACCCCCTGCCGATCGGTTTCGGCAAGCACCGAAAAGGCGTAAAAGCGTCGGATCACGCTTTGTAAGTCGGAAGTCGGACACTTGCGTCGGTCGCACCCGTGGCGCGGACACCGCGGCTCGGTCAATTATCCAGGATTTCTTTCTCGCGGGCCTTGGCCAGGCCGGTGACTTGCGATTCGGATTTCTTGGTGAGGTCCTGGATTTCTTGCTTTATGTCGTCGCGTGTGTCTTCGGAGAGCGTTTTGGCCTTTTCGGCCTGATCGGCCATTTTGTTTCCGTCGCGGCGGATGTTCCGCACGGCCACCTTGGCCTCCTCGGCCAGTTCGTGAATCCGGCCGACCATTCTCCGGCGGACTTCGGACGACAGGGCCGGCACGTTCAGGCGGATCACCCGGCCGTCGTTTTGCGGATTGAAACCCAGGTCGCTGGCTTGGATGGCCTTTTCGATTTCCTTGAGCGTGCCCGGGTCGAAGGGGCGAATGATGATCTGGTTCGGCTCGGGCGCCCCGACGGTGGCCACTTGCTTGATGGGGATCGGCGAGCCGTAGAGTTCGACTTTGAGCGAATCGACCAGGCCCGGGTTGGCGCGGCCCGTGCGAATTCCCGCCAGGGAAGTCTTGAGCACCCCAATCGCCTTTTCCATTCGTTCTTCAACGTCCAGGAGGATATCGTCGGCGTCCATTGTAGTTGAGAGTTGAAAGTTGAGAGTTGAAAGTTGAGAGTTGAAAGTTGAGAGTTGAAAGTTGGTTAGGTGCGAAGCCGCAAGCGGCTCGATACCCCTTCCGCCTTCATGCCTTCACCAGTGTGCCGATGCGTTCTCCGCGAACCGCCCGTTCGATGTTGCCTTCCTTGCGGAAATTGAACACCAGAATGGGCATGTCGTATTCCTTGCACTTGGTGATCGCCTCGTGGTCCATTACGCGGAGGTTCTGGCGGCGGACGTCGTCGTAGGTCAACTCGCTGTAGAGAACTGCGTGTGGGTTGCGTTCCGGGTCGTCGCTGAAGACGCCGTCGACACGGGTGGCCTTTAACAGTGCGTCGGCGTCGAGTTCCAGCGCGCGTTGGGCGGCCGCCGTATCGGTGGTCACGAATGGGCTTCCGGTTCCGGCGACGAGGATGATGATCCGGCCTTTCTCCAAGTGCCGCATCGCGCGCCGCCGAATGTACGGCTCGGCGACAACGTCCATGCGGATGGCCGTCATCAGCCGGGTGTCGCAGCCGAGCGACTCCAGCGCGTTCTGCAGCGCCAGTCCGTTCATCACCGTGGCGAGCATTCCCATGTAATGGGCGGTTGCTTCGTGAATGCTGGAGTCGGCCGCGGTGAACTGAGCGCCGCGAAGGATGTTGCCTCCACCCAGCACAACGGCGATTTGCGTACCCTGTTGGGCCGCCCGATAGGTCTGTCGGGCGATGTGGACGACGGCGTCCATGGCGATACCCCGCTCGCCCGGCCGAGTCAGGCCTTCACCCGATATCTTCAACACCACCCGCCCGTACCGACAGCCGTTTTGTCCCGGTTCGCTTGCGGCAGGCTGCTCTTCCTCGGACATGGGACTACTCCTGGTCCAGTTCCCAGTGGACGAATCTGACCAGTTTCATACCGGCGGCCTGGGCAACCTTGGCAACCGTCTTCTTGTCGTCCTTCACAAAGGGCTGTTCGGCCAGGCAGCACTGGGCATAATAATTCCGCAGCCGGCCCTCGACCATTTTCTCGATGATCTTCTCTGGCTTGCCTTCCTTTCGGGCGGCTTCGGCGAGAATCTCGCGTTCCTTGTCGACTTCGGCCGGGTCGATATCTTCCTTGGCCAGCACGGCCGGTCGCATGGCCGCGACGTGCATGCAGATGTCTTTGGCCAACTCGGCGTCGCCGCCTTCCACCTGCAACAACACGCCGACCGCGCCGTTGTGATGGACGTATCCGCCGCAAGTACCGTCGATTCGCTCG
>JAUWJC010000227.1 GCA_030607895.1 Pirellulales bacterium | reverse complement strand
GAATGACGAATGACGAATGACGAATGACGAATGACGAATGACGAATGACGAATGACGAATGACGAATGACGAATGACGAATGACGAATGACGAATGACGAATTGCGGGAAACGGCGTGGTCGGTATTCTGTGCGAAGCCGCAAGCGATCACATTCGTCATTCGTGCTTAGGCATTCATTCGTCATTCGTCATTCGGATTTCGTCATTGGCGCTGCTTGATTGCCCGCACCCGACACGCCAGACAGGGCATCCGAACCATGGCCCCGCATCCCGGACATCGCTCTGGAAGACCGGTCGGCGGGAGGAATTCGTCGCCGGGTTGCTTTCGGCGAGTTCCGTAGTCGGGGCGCGTTCCTCGGGCAATCGCGTTTACCGTACCGCGGCTGACCCCTACCCGCAACGAAATCCTCCGCTGAGATAGCCGTTTTTCGTCCAGCAGCCGGTTGATCTCGTCAACAATCGCAGGGCCAATCATCGTTAGACCTCGTCTTCGTCCGGTTCCGGCCAGAAATCGCCGTACTCGGGCAAGGGCTCGTCTCGTTCGTCGTCCAGATCGAAGGCGTCCCAAATGTCGTTTTGCCGTGGTCCCGGCTCGAAGTCGTCCCAGTCGTCCCAAGGATCGCACTCGCCCGCGTCTGGAAACGGCAAGTCGTCCGCCTGCTTCTGCTGTCTTTTCAGTTCCTCACCGAACATGGCGACCTCCATGTGGCTGTGTTCCCCTTGCCCTGCCGTGCCCACCACACGGCCAGTGCCCGATGAAGCACCAGAGCCAGCGACAGCGTTCTGTTGGGCGGCCGGTCGACCGGGGCGACTGCCAACTCGTACCTGTAGTAGTGCTTCCGACGACAGAGCTTGAAGCACTGCATGCGACTGTGGGTCAACACCCGACGCTGGTCGGTGTCACCCAGAGCATCGCCCAACTCGGGATGAATTGCCGTGACTGGCTTCCAACGACTTGACCGCGGTGTGTCGTTGCCGGAACAGATAGGCAAGAATAGGCAGGGCCTGTTGTGTTTGTGGCAGCTCGCGCTGTTGCGCCAGTGGCTTGTACCGTGTCGCGCAAGCCGAATCTCCGTTGCCGTTTGCCATAGCTCGGCCTCGTCGTGGGCCAACTGCCGGCGGCCGCGACGGACAATCCGACGCTGGAAGTACCAGTCGGGCCGCCTGCGTGTGTCTGCCTCGACGCGGATTGCGTACAGATCGGGTGTCTCCCGGTGGTCGCCATCGAGTGCCGTCTCGCGCTGGGGCCGGTCGAGCGGTCGGCCGAAGTACGTCCCTTGCCGCCCGATTTCCATCAGCGTTCCCACGTTCTCTCGGTCGGACCTTCCGCTTGATCCCTTGGGAATCGCCCGCGGTCGAATCGCCGGACGACGCAGAACATCGTAGAGTATCCCGTCAATGGGTCTGTCTTGTTGCAGTTGACTCAAGCAGTAGGTGCTTGATTGCCAATCCACGGCCATCCGTTGCCAGAACGGCGAGTCGGGCTCCTCGATCGGTTCACCTACTGTCTTGAAGACCAGAAGGAACCGCTTACCGCGGCGCTCGACCAAGCCGCCGTATCGGCCTGCCCAAGTGAAAGTCCGCGACCGCCGACCGGTGGCCGGGTTGATGATCGGCAGATGAAACGTTACCCCAACGGCCGTGGCGTTCCAGCCGCTGTTGGCCCACCGGGCATGGTAACCGGCCATCAGCCCTCGGGCTTTGGCTATGATCTCGTCCCAATCGTCCTCCGCGGCGGGTGCTTCCTCGATTGCGCGGAGCACGGCCTCCAAGGCATCAAACCGTTTCTGGGCGAACGCATTGGTTGGTTTGGTCATCTCATGTACCTCCGACTCCCGAATGACGGACTGTACCCTAGCAGAAAGTGTACACTTGTACAAGTGTAGTTTTGGCCACTTTCCGCGCTTTTTGTGCGGGGGGAGGTTCTTGCCGAATGGGGGGGCTATCCGGGAATTGCCGACTGTAAAGCCGCATTTCTCACCAACCAGGGACGTACCGAAACAGTGTGCCACTGCTTCGCCAGAAGCAGTGCTGCGAAAACTCCCGGGAAAACACTGCTTCTAGCGAAGCAGTGGCACACCGTGGTGAGAAATGCGGGGTAAAGCCGCGACCAATGGTCGCGGCTTTACAACGTGAGAAGACGACGCACCGGCGTCATTGCTTGGCGGCATAGAGTTCGGCGAACTCCAGAACCCAAAGATCGTTCATGTCGGTGAGCGAGGTGAGATCGACCTCGGCCAGACGTTGGAAATGGGAGCGGTTGAACAGTTCCTTGTTACGGATGGCGGCTTTTGCGCCCAGTTCCAGGACGGAGTACTCGGACAGCGGACGGACGAGCACCTCCAGGCGGCTGAAGTAGTTCGTCCGCCGCCGATTCCGATCCACTTGAAGATCGTCGCGGCTGACCGCGGCGCCCCAACCCCGGTCGCAGACTACCGTCTCGTGGCGGAAGCCGGGGAAGTGCCGGGCAAGCTTCTTCAGGCAGCTCCCGATGTGCTCGTCCAATTGCAGGCGATACCGGGTATGCAACTGCCGGAGTTCTTGCTCGGTAAGGGCCTTTTCGGCCTCTGCCCGGGCTCGGGCGTCGCCCGCCCGTTGACCTCGTTCAATCGCCTTTGCCAGTCGTTTCTCGAAATCCATTTGACCGAGGGTCAGGGTCGATCCGCGTTTTGCGAGTCGTCGTTCGGGGTTTGCGCGTGATCCGACACGTTGTGGGAGTCGTCCTTGGCGCCGGCTGCTTCGTCCTTGTGATCGCCGTCGGATGGTTCCCCAGTGCGGTTTTCGAAGAACTGTGCCAGGTCGCCGAAAGTGCGCATCGGCTCGCTGCCGGCCTTCATTTCCTCGGTGATGGGCACCACGGGTTTGCGTGGGGGCTTGGGCTTGTACTTTTGCCTTGGTGGCCGCTTTGCCTTGCCGCGAGGGGGCCCCTTCGGCTTCGGCCGTTTTCCGGCGGATGGTTGCCGGCCGCGCGTGGCGCGCTCCTCGGCGGCGGCCGGTTTGGCCGCCTGACGTGGCTTGGGTCGCTCGGCACGCTCGGTGCCTGGAGGAATCATAGTCAGGGAAACGCGGCGCCGCTGGCGGTTGATCGACACCACCCAAACCTTCACAATGTTACCCACCGCGACTACATCGTGCGGGTCGGGGATGTACTTGTCGGCCAATTGGCTGACGTGGACCAGGCCGCTGTCGTGCAGGCCGATGTCCACGAACGCTCCGAAGTCGACCACGTTGAGCACCGTGCCGGTCAGTTCCATTGCCGGGGTGAGGTCTTCCAGCTTCAGGATACCCCGTTTGAAGGCTGGGGCGGGCAGGTCCTCGCGTGGGTCTCGTCCGGGCCGAGCAAGTTGCGAGAGGATATCTTCAAGCAACAGCTTACCCACCCCGAGCTCTTCGGCCAATTCAGCCCGATTGATCTAGTCCATCCGCTGGGCCGGGCGCGTGGTGGCTTCGGTGTTACTCAAATCGGCCGTGGTGCACTCAAGCAGCTTCAGCACCCGGCCGGCAATCTCGTAACTTTCCGGATGTATCCAAGTCGCGTCCAGGGGATTGTCACTGCCGACGATTTTCAGGAACCCGGCCGCTTGGACAAAAGCCGCTTCGCCGAAGCCGGCTACCTCTTTCAACTGCTGGCGATTGCGGAACGGGCCGTGTTCGAGGCGGTGTTCAAACACTCGTCGCGCGGTCAACTGGTTCAAGCCCGAAACATGACTCAACAGCGCCGGGCTGGCGGTGTTCACGTCGACACCCACGTAGTTGACACACGATTCGACCACGGCATCCAGCGATTCCTGCAGATGCTTCCCCCGAACGTCGTGCTGATACAGTCCGACACCAATGCTGGCCGGGTCGATCTTGACCAGTTCGCTCAACGGGTCCTGCAAGCGGCGGCCGATCGATATGGCGCCGCGGAGCGTGGCGTCGTAGTGTGGGAATTCCTCGCGGCCGAGCCGGCTGGTGGAGTAGACGCTGGCCCCCGCCTCGTTGACAATCACGTACGCCATGTCCCGATCCGGCAACTCCTCCTCCGTCAACTTGGCGAAGAACTCCTCGGCCTCGCGGCAGGCCGTGCCGTTGCCGATGGTTGCCACGGTAAGTTGGAAGCGATTGATGATGTCGACTACTTTCTGCCGGGCCTGTTGCCGCCGCTGTGCGCTGCCGACCAGGAAAATCACGTCGTGGGCCAGGACGTTACCGAACTGGTCCAACGCAACCAGCTTGCAACCGCTTTTGAAGCCGGGGTCAACAGCCAACACGCGGCGGTTATGCACCGGGGGCTGCAAGAGCAAGTTGCGGAGGTTCCGGGCGAAGACACCCACCGCATGGGTCTCGGCCCGCTCGGTCAACTCGCGGCGGATTTCCCGCTCCAACCCCGGTAGAATCAAGCGCGACAGTGCGCCGCGAGCACAGCCGCGCAAGAACTCGCCATGAGGATGCTCGGCCGGAACGAGCAATTCTTCAACCGCGGCATGCATCGCCTCCATGTCGCATCTGATCTTCACCCGAAGCACCTTCGCCCGCTCGCCACGGTTCACTGCCAGCACGCGATGTAGTGGTATCTTCCTGATCTCTTCGCGGTAGTCGAAATAGTCGCAAAAAGCCTTCAGCTTCTTCTCTTGAGCCTTCTCCTTTCTCAACTGGGCCTTGCTGAGCTTCGACTCGACCTTGCGCGGCTTTTGGTCTTCCGTTGAGATATCCGCACGATTTGTGCGCGTGTCCGAGCCGGGCCGTGTCGGTTCCGAGCCGGGCTGTGTCGGTTCCGAGCCGGGCCGTGTCGGCCCGGTATCGGGCTGTTCACTCGTCGATTCATCGGCCCCAACGCTGTCGGCCGACGGCGGGCCCGTGGTGCCGGGTGTCGGCTCGGTGGGTTCGGCCGTGTTTTGGTTGGGTTTGGGGTTTTGGTTGGGTTTGGGGTTTTGGTTGGGTTTGGGGTTTTGGTTGGGTTTGGGAGCCGTGGGTGTTTTTTCCGGCGCGGTCTTCGACTCGGCGGCGATCTGAATGCTGACGAGTACGCCGCTGCGCTGGAGGATCTCGCGGAGTCGCCCGCGCAGATCGGCCCGCTCGCTGAACTGCTCGGCCAGGATATGGCCGGCGCCCAGCAGGGCATCGGCTGCGGTGGGGACATTGCGATCGGTACTGACGAAATCGGCTGCCCGGGCGTCCAGGTCGGCACACTGGGAAGCGGCTTCGAGTACCTCTTGGGCCAATGGTTCCAGGCCGCGGGAGCGCGCCAACGTGGCCAAGGTTTGCTTCTTGGGCTTGTACGGGAGGTAGAGGTCTTCCAGTCGCTTGGTGGTGTTGGCTGCTTGAATCTGCTTGGCCAGTTTCTCGGTCAACTTGCCTTGGGCTTCAATCGAGCGGAGGATAGTCTGTTTCCGGTCGGCCAAGAGCCGCATTTTTGTCAATCGCGTCTGGATTTGCCGAATCTGCTCTTCGTCCAGCCCGCCCGTCTGGTCCTTTCGATATCGGGGGATGAAGGGGACGGTTTTTCCCTCGTCCAGAAGCTCGACCACTGCCTGAATCTGGCGCAGGGGAATCCCAAGGCCGCGAGTCACGTGCCGCAGATTGATGGTTACTGTCTCACCCATGAACGGTTTGTATGCCTTGGGATGATCGTAACATTTTACGCTACAAGGGTTTACTAAGTCCGAACTCTAGCCGCTCGTAATCTGGTTGTCAAGGTGCCCAGCAAGGCCGAGGTTAGGGGTCAGGGGCCAGGGGTCAGAGGTCAGAGGTCAGGGGTCAGGGGTCAGGATATTGCTTCCAACCGAATTGGACTTCACACGAAAATTCTGGCCCCTGATCCCTGACCTCTGGTCCCTGGCCCCTGGTCCCTGGCCCCTTTGGTTGCGGCCGTAGGCCGCGCCATGCATAGGATCGGTCTGCCGTGTATCACCGCACCAAGGCGACCATGGAGCAAAAACCGTATTTTCCGCCAAATAGATCAAACCCGCAAGACACTCGCGGCCGATACAGGAGGCAGCAGACAGGGCGGGCAAGCGGCAGTGTGCGCGGTGGGAGCGCACATGAGGTCCCTGACAGTAGGAAGAACGCGCTATGAGTGCAACCTATCTCCGCATCTACGACGGACCCCCGAACGACCTGTCCGGCACGAAGGTGGCCCAGCCCAGCCCCGTGCGCCAGAGCTGTACTGTTCCGCTGATGGATGTCTTGCCGTTGCTGGCCGACGCGGTTCAATCGGAGCGAACGTGGCTGCGTGATTTCGAAGACGACGAGATCACCATCTCCATGGACCTTTACGAAGTCATCCTGGCCTACCAGCATTACCGCCGTCCGTCCGCTTGATGGTAACCGTTCACCGCACGTTCAATTGTGTAGGTTATGCTTTAGCATAACATTGCCCGAATGCGTTATGCTGAAGCATAACCTACATGGCTTTTAACTCACCAATCTGCCACGGCATCGAGCGCTTCGGCTTGGGTGGCATATATCTTCCAGAGTGTCGTAAGCCGGGTGATTTCAAGCACTTCGGCACAGAAGGGCTGCACACCGCACAACGCCATCGTCCCGCCTCGCTCCTTCAATCGCTTCCACGCCCGGACTAGCAACTCTATGAAACTCGATCCAATGAATCGGGTGTGCGACAAGTCGAGGATCATTCGGGGTGGATCGGCGCAAACCGCCTCGGTCAGCAAGAACCCGCCAGCCTCCTCCAAAGTCTCATCGTCCAGCGAGTCGTAGCTTGGACCGAACTCGATGATTGTGACGTCTCGTTTTCGAAAAGAGCGACTCATAGTATCCAGAGCCTACGCATGAATTGCGAGGCCAGGGATGAGGCGGCGTTTGGGTGATGACGAGAAGCGGGGAATTGGCGGATAGGAGTGGAGTGGCGGTGGAAAGCGTGGGTTTGGGCTGGTGGTGGCGTCTCG
>JAUWJC010000070.1 GCA_030607895.1 Pirellulales bacterium | reverse complement strand
CTTTCAGCGATTTTGCGAACTTGCGGGCGGCCTGCTTGAACGCTTCGCGATCGGCCGGTTCGCAGCGTTGGCCGCCGCTCGGGTCGATCACGATTACCTTAACCCGCTTGGACCCCATCACGGCGCCCAGCCCTCCGCGGCCGCAGTGTCGCGTGGGACGCCCCTCGACATCGGTTACGGCGATACTTGCCGCGGCGGCGCACATCTCGCCGGCCTGGCCAATGCTCACACAGACTACCTTGTCGCCAAACTGCTCGAACTGGCTGGCCACCGTATCGTAGTTACCCAATTCGGCCAGGGCATCGGCCGGCTCGATCTTCACACCGCCGGAGGTTATCAGCACCCGGTAGAGCGAGTCGTCTTGCGGTTTCCCCTCCAGTACGATGGCCTTGATTCCCAGCGCGGCCATGGCCAGCGCGGCCATTCCGCCGGCGTTGCTTTCTTTGATTGTTCCGGTAAGCGGGCTCTTGGCTCCCGCCGACAGCCGGCCCGCGCAAGGCGCCCCCGTGCCGGTAAGAATACCCGTCGCGAAAATCAGCTTGTTCTCGGCCGAGAGCGTATGACAGGGGGGCGGGACCTCCCGGGCCAGCATTGTAGAGGTCAGCCCGCGGCCCCCCAACTCCCGACACGCATCGTCCGGTTCCTCGGCACGGACCGTGAGGTCCGACATATTAATCCGATACACCACCGGCATGACTTGATACCTCCCAGCAAAACCTTGTTAATGGATAAAGTATGCGCAAGGTTGGTTTTCTGTCAAGACACGAATCGCGCCCTTGCGAACTCTTCCCTCAGCCCCCGGCTCTGCCGGGGGACGGGCGGTGCCGATTATCCACGTTCAACCGGAGTTCCACTTGTCCCCCGGCAGAGCCGGGGGCTGAGGGACCAGAGCGCGTTTTGATTGCGGCAAAATGCCGCGCCAAGTTCTCCCGCTCAGGCAAACGTATTTCCCGTGTCCGACGGGCCCCAGCTTTGCAGGGAGATTGGGTACTTGCCATACATCCGCAGCGCGTTCCACATGGCCAGGTAGTTACCCGGCTTGACGGCCGAATGAATGCTGTTGCTGGAGGAGAGTATCAAGCCGCCGCCGTGGGCCGCCTTGCGGATCACTTCCTTGGTCTCGTTCACCACGTCTTCTTCCGAGCCGAAAGTGAGGGTGTGGGCGCAGTCGACGTTGCCTTTCAGGGCCACGCGGTCGCCGTACTTCTGTTTGATCTCGCCAATATCCAGCCCGGCAATCGGGTCGATCGGATCGAGGCAGTCGATTTCCGAGTCGAGTATCATGTTCATCAACGGCCCGATTTTCCCGTCGGTGTGCTTAATTATCGGCAGACCCGCCTCGTGGAAACCGGCCACAACTCGTCGGAGCGGCTCGGCCAGAAACTCGCGGAACGACGCCGGCGACATGAACGGCCGTTCGGCTGCCGCGTAGTCGTCGCCGGTGAAAATGAAGTCGACGCCGCGTCGGGCAACTTCCTTGGCCATGGCGATGTTCGTCTCGACCGACAATTCGACCAGCCCGCGGACCAGTTCCGGCTCTGCGACAATCGCCATCAACACGCCTTCAAAGCCGGCCAGGTAGCGCGGTATCGAGAATACGTCGTTGAGGTGTACGCCCACGGCCAATCGGCCCTTGTAGCGTTTTACCATTTTCTGGACGCTATCATATCTACCCGGCGCGTGTGGGTCGGGAGGCTCGTAGTTATGCAAGTCTTCCAGCGACTTGATCGGGCCGTCAACCGGAAAGGCGTGCTCCTCGCCCGTGTCTTCCGACACTACACCCCATTCGTTGCGGTACCGTTTGGGGCCGATCTGCTCTTTTTTGAAGTCGGGTCCCGTAAGGATGGCGTCGAGTCCCATCCGAACGGTGAACTCCTCCATCGAGCAGCCCGGACAGATCGCCTGGCGGACGCGGCGGTCGATGATCCATTCGAAATGCGGAATCCGGTCCGGCTCCTCGTTGCGCAACACGCACATCACCCGCTCGGTCGACGTCATCTCGGCCATGAAACTGCTTGCCTTCTTGTCCAGAGAAGCCCCAGGCGTCCCTCGTCCCTCGCCCCTCGTCCCTCGCCCCTCACTTAAACTTGCCGGCATCGTAAAGCGGCCAGAATTCAGCCGGCGACATCGGCTTGCGGCGGCCGGTGCCGAACTCGACGTCGATCTCGCCGATGGTCTTCATGTTCCGCGCATGCGCGATTCCCTTGGTGATTCTACCGGGAGTGAAAATCAATCGCGTGAGTTGCATCCACTGCAAGGGCGAAAGATCGGTCACCTCCGAACCGCCGATGTGCAGCCGCTTCAGTGGATGACCCCCCAGCGGGCTGAGGTCCGAAACCTTGGTATCGGCAAGCGTCAGACTCACCAGCGGTACCGCTTTCAAAGGGCCGATGTCGCTCACCGGGCACTTGTTCAACCAAAGCATCTGAAGCCGCGTACCCTTCAGCGGACTCAAATCGGTCACTTTGGTGCCGAGTAGATTCAGCTTTTCCAGCGGTGCGCCGTTGATCGGGCTGATGTCGGCGACCTTCGTGTTGCTCAGATAAAGCTCTCTAAGCGGCATGCCTTTCAGTACGCTGATGTCCTCCACCGCCGTGTCTTCCAGGTAAAGTGCCATCAATCTCATGCCCGCCAGTGGGCTGATGTCGCTTACGTGGCAGCCGCTCAGGTCGATCGCGCCGACGGGCAATCCGGCCAGCGGGCTGATATCCTTGACGGCCGGATCGTGGATTTCCATTGCCAGCAGGCCTTGTCCCAGCGGTTGGGCCGCCACCTTCCCGGCAAACCCGGGGTTCTTCGCCTGCATTGCGGCATTCAGTTGATCCAGGGAGCCGATCGGCTTCGGGCCGTCCGGAGCCGGCTGAGTTGGCGTCTCTTGCGGCTTGGCGGGTTGTGTTCTGGCCGGTTCGGGTGGCTGCGGAGCGTTTTGGGCTTTCTCTTCGCGCTTCTCGCCGCAGCCGATCGCCGTTACCAGCGCAACGCATATCAGCATGGTCAAACGTCTCAATGCAAAGCTCCCAGGACAATTGTAAAGCTGCGACCAGTGGTCGCGGTTTGCGGATCATTCGCCGACTCCTCGTGAATACCGCGACCACTGGTCGCGGCTTTACAACACGCTACGCAACTCGTATTTAGCCTATCAGTTGCCCGGCAGATGGTCAATCACACGCGGACCCCCTTGGAAACCCGGCTTGCTTCGAGTATACAAGTGGAAAATACAAACCCTGCATGACGGTGGCGTGCCAATGGATTTTGGTCTTTCGGACAAAGTGGCCATCGTAACCGGCGGCTCCCGGGGGCTGGGTCGGGCTATCTGCTTGCACCTGGCGGCCGAAGGCGCCCGAGTGGCCGTCAATTACTACCGTAACCGGGAATTGGGAATCGACCTGGTTGATGAGGCCGACCGGCTCGCCGCCACCATTCGAGAGGAGCATGGAATCGACGCCCTGCCCGTGCCGGGGGATGTATCCAAGGCGGCCGACGTCGTCGAGATGTTCCAACTCGCCGAGAACGCTTTCGGTCAGATCGACATTTTGGTAAACAACGCCGGTACGTGGCCTACCGCCTACGTCAAGGACATGACTGAAGAGGAGTGGAACTCGACGCTGGCGATCAACCTGACCGGCCCGTTCCTCACCTGCCGCGAGGCAATTCGTCGGTGGCTCGGCGCCCATCGGACGGGCAGAATCGTGAACATCACTTCGCAGGCGGCGTTCCACGGCTCGACCACGGGGCACTCGCATTACGCCGCCTCGAAGGCTGGAGTCGTGACATTCACAGTCTCGCTTGCTCGGGAAATGGCCCCGCACGGCATCCACGTCAACGCGGTAGCCCCGGGCATGATGAGCACCGACATGGCCCAAGAAGCCTTGGAAAAAAACGAAGAACGATACCTCCAGCGAATTCCGCTAGGCCGAATCGGCGATCCGGCCGAGATAGCCGGCGTCGTCACTTTTCTGGCGTCCGACCGGGCAAGCTACATGACCGGTGCCACGGTGGACGTTACAGGCGGAATGCTGATGAGATAGGACAAGAACTCACAATGCTCACAACCGCCAAAGAAATCCTCGCCGATGCACGAGCCAACCGCTACGCGGTGCCGGCATTCGACTGCGTGGAAGACGTGATGATCCGCGCCATCTTGGAAACCGCCGAAGCAAAGCGTTCTCCCGTTTTCGTGATGTGCCTTGTGCCGAAAGGTAACGACTGGGTGTACATGCCCGGCCTGGTGCGGGCCGTGGCCGACCAGCACGATATCCCCATCGTGTTGCACCTGGACCATGCCGAGGAGTTGGACTCGATCAAGCGGGCTGTCGACTCGGGCTTCACCTCGGTGATGATCGACGGCTCCAAGCTGCCCCTGGAGGAAAACATCCGCATAACAAGGGCGGCCGTCGAGATTGCACACCCGCACGGCGTCAGTGTTGAGGGTGAGTTGGGTCACGTGGGCGGCATGGACCTGGAAGCTGCCGAACACGCCGAAAACGTGCTCACCGAACCGCAGGAAGTGGCCACCTTCGTCGGCGAGACCGAAGTTGACGCCCTGGCCGTCTCCATCGGAACCGCTCACGGCGTCTACCGGTCGCTACCTGACTTGAACATCGAGCGGCTTGGGGAACTCGATGCGGCAAGCCGCGTGCCGTTGGTTCTGCACGGCGGGTCGGGTACTCCGGACGAACAGATCCGCAATGCAGTCCGGGCGGGTATCTGCAAGCTGAACATCTTTGCCGACTGCCGGATCGCCATGTGTCGTGGACTGCGGCAGGCCGCCGGGTCGCTCTCGCGCGAGGATCCGCTGCCCGCCGATGTCTTCGGGCCGATCAAGAGCGCAATTGCCCAGGTGGTCGCCGAAAAGATAGAGTTGCTATCCGCCGACAATCGGGCCGGGCAATCGGGGCGGGGCGGGCAATCGGGGCGGGGCGGGCAATCGGGGCGGGCCGGGCAGTCGGAGGCGGTGCAATGAAGCTTCTGGCCATTAGCGATACGTACATCCCGCTGGATGTCATGCAGGCTGGGCTGGCGGGGCTGGAAACGCTGGGCGTGGAAATTGAAGTCCGCCGTTGGGAGCATCCCACGTTGGTCGGTCTCCAAGAGGCCAACCTGGCCATCGAGAACGGCGGCCCGCAAGCTGTTGCCCTGCCGGACGATGTCACCCGGAATGTCGCCGACTTCGACCTGTTGGTCGTGCAGTTCGCCCCGATCGCGAGTAGCTTCATCGAAGCGGCAACCGGCCTGAAGGTGATTGCCGTGCTGCGGGGTGGTACGGAAAATGTCGACGTCGAGTTTGCAACCGGGCGCGGCATTTCCGTGCTGAACACACCTGGCAGAAACGCCCGGGCCGTGGCCGAGTGTGCCCTGGGTATGATACTGGCCGAGATTCGCAACATCGCCCGGGCTCACGAGCGGCTGAAAAACGGCCAATGGCAGCGATCGTTCCCCAACAGCGACTCCATTGTCGAGTTGTATGGAAAGACGGGCGGCCTGGTCGGCTACGGAGCCGTGGGCCGACTGGTGGCCGGCTACCTCGAGGCGTTTGGCAGCCGGATCGTCGCGTTTGACCCGTACTGCCAGGGCGACCCCGCCCCGGCCGAGCTTGTCGACCTGGACACGCTAATGAAGGAATCGGACGTCGTTTCCATCCACGCCCGGCTTACCGACGAGACACATCACCTGATCGGCCGGCCGCAGATTCGGCTGATGAAGCCCAGCGCGGTGCTGGTCAACACGGCCCGAAGCGGACTGCTGGACGAGGAGGCGCTTGTTCGAGCGTTGTCCGAACGGCGAATCATGGGTGCCGCAATGGACGTGTTCGACACCGAGCCGCTGCCGTCGGATCATCCGCTGTTGAAGTTGGACAACGTGACCATCACGCCGCACCTGGCCGGCAGCACCATGGACGCTTTCCACAACAGCCCGAAAATCATGGCCGGTCATCTTGCCAAAATGTTGCGGGGTGAACAACCACTGCCGATCGTCAACGGCATACGGGTTGAAAGTTGAAAGTTGAGAGTTGAAAGTTGAGAGTTGAAAGTTGAGAGTTGAGAGTTGATAGTTAAGAGTAGTTTAGCCCCGGCGGCCACGCCGGACCTATCGCCGCGTGGCCGCGGCGGCTAAACGGACAACATCGTCTTTACCCTTGGAGAACACATGACATGAAAACCTGCTTGATTGCCCCACGGAAATACGTGCAAGGCAGAGGCGTGCTCGGCGAGATCGGTTTCTATGTGGGCATGTTGGGAAAGAAACCGCTGGTGCTCTGGGATTCTTGCGTCAAGGGCATCGTCGGCCAGACCGTGCTGACAAGCCTCGAAGCGTCGGACCTGGAAGTCGTCGATGTCCAGTTTCAGGGCGAGTCGACCAAAGAGGAGGCAGCCCGGGTAGCGCGGACCGCCAAGGAGCGTGGGGCCGACGTCTTGGTCGGCATCGGTGGCGGCAAGGCGTTGGATACCGCCAAGGCGGCCGCTGTCGAGGCGGGCATCAAGATGGTCACTTGCCCCACCATCGCCTCGAACGATTCGCCTACCAGCGCCGCTACCGTTTGGTACGACGAACAGGGGAACTGCACCGGCTTCGAGTGCTGGCCATTCAACCCCGACGTTGTCATTGTCGACACGCAAGTGATCGCCAACGGTCCGGTCCGGGCGTTCGTGGCCGGCATGGGCGATGCACTGGCTACCTGGATCGAGGCCGAGGCGGCTTACAAAACCCGGGCCACAAGCCTCGCCGGCGGCGTGTCAACCCTGGCCGCCATGGCCATCGCACGGCTCGGATACGACACGCTGATGCAATTCGGCCTCGAAGCGAAACGGGCCGTGGAACTCGACCTCGTCACGCCGCCCGTGGAAAAAGTGGTCGAGGCCAACGTGCTCCATTCCGGCCTGGGTTTCGAGAGCGGCGGGCTGGCCACCGCACACATGATTGCCAACGCGCTGCCCTCTTTTCCCGAATGTAAAACCTTCATGCATGGCGAGAAGGTCGGCTTCGGCATCATCAGCCAGCTTTGCCTGGACGACGACACGGACGTCGAGGAGATGTACGACATCGTCGATTTTGAGATCGCCATCGGCCTGCCGGTGACCTTTGCCGACCTGAACCTCGAAGGCATCGGCCGTGATCGTCTCAAGGCAATCGGCGCCATCTGCGCCGGTGAAGGATCGCTTTGCGACGCCCATTGTTTCGAGGTTACTTCGGACGGTATCGTGGACGCCATGATTGCGGCCGACGCGCTGGGCCAAGAGCGAAAACTATTGGCCGGTTTGTAGGCACGCTCCCAGTAGAGCGCGCCCACCGGTCGCGGCTTTGTGACAGTATGTGAAACACTCGTTATCAAGAAAAGGAGACCTTTCAATGTCGATCGTATCCGGAAGAATTGCTCTGTTTGTGACGGCGGCCGTTTTGGGCGTGGCCATTATTGTTGGATGTTCCCCGGCCCCACCCCCTCCGGCGCCCGATCAGCCGGCAACCGAACAACCGGTTGCCGATGAACCAGTCGCCGAAGCGCCCGCGGTAGAGGAACCCAAAGCCGACGAGCCCGCCAAGGAAGAAGCGGCGAAAGAAGAACCTGCCAAGGAAGAGCCGAAAAAAGAAACGCCTGCCAAAAAGAAGCCGGCACCGGCCGCCGCGGCGCCGCTGAAGAAATCGGAAGTGCTGGGCCAACTGCCACCGGATATCTGCAATACATCCGACGGAATGGCGCTTCTGCCGGACGGCAATATCGTTATCTCGGTACCGAACTTCAACGACGACAAGCAGTCGGCCGTGCTGATGAAAATCACGCCCGAGAACAAGGCCGAACTGTTCTCCACGCTGCCACCGCACCCGAAGACGGGCAAGTTCGGGCCGCTGGGTATCTGCGTGGCGCCTTCCGGCGACCTGTACGTGGCCGACTACCAGATGTCCGGACCGCATTTGTCGCGGGTAATGCGGATTGTAATGAAGGACGGCAAGCCGGGGGAGATGGTCACCGTGGTCTCGGGATTCAACGTCTCGAACGCGGTGATCGTGCGCGACGGCTACCTGTACGTGAGCGAGACGCAGATTGATCCCAAGGCCAAACCGGCCACCAGCGGCGTGTTCCGCTTCAAGCTGGGTGAAGAGGGCGTGGAGTTGAAGAAACCCGGCAGCGAAGACCCGCACCTGATCGCCACCATCGCAACCCACGACGAGACGCTCCCGCTGGGGGCCGACGGGCTGGCCTTCGACAGCAAGGGAAATCTATTCGTTGCCAATTTCTCCGACGGCACCGTGCACAAGCTCGAGTTCGACAAGGACGGCAAGGTCAAGTCGAACACGATCTTCGCCAAGGCAGACTGCATGAAGTGCGCCGACGGCCTGTTCCTCGACCCGACGGGCGACAACATCTACGTGGCCGACTCCCGGGCCAACGCCGTTCACATGATCTCGCCCGACGGATCGGTCCAAACGGTGGCCCAAAACGGCGACACGGACGGTACCGACGGCGGCATGGACCAGCCCTGCGAGGTGCTTATCCGCGGCCGAGAGATTATTGTCTCGAACATGGACTGGCCGGTGCCGGGCTGCGTGAACAAGAAGTACGACAAGCCCTGCGTGGTAACCGTGATCAAGCTGGACTAAGCCCGCTGTACTCGTCACGCTCCGCGTGACGAAGCTACATCACGCGGAGCGTGATGAGTACAACTGGGAAGGGGAAAGAATCTCGCCGCTACTTCACGCAGCGGTGCGAGAAGGCCATGCCTTCGATCTCCACGAGCAGGTCGTCGCGACAGACGTCGGCGATGGAGTAAATGATTGGCAACGCGCCAAGCCGTTCCTGACAAACCGCCTTGGTCTTTTGGTAGTCTTGCTGGCGCTTGACGTAGACCCGCACATTCGCCATGTCGTCGAGCGTGGCGCCCATGCCCGGCATGCCGTGCCGCTGGAAGTTGCTCTCGGAAATGAGTGCTTCGATGTTGTCGAGGGTCTGGTGGGTCTGTCCCTCGACGTCGTTGATGAACCGCGTCTCGGACTCCGTGATACTGGCCGTGCCTGAAACCAGAATCGTTGCGCACTGGCCGGCAACAATCGCCATCGCTCGGCAGAACTTGGGACTCTCGGGGCTGTAGTGCTCGCCGTAGTCGAAGGCGGCAACCTGTTGCGGGTTTTCCAGCGGCACGAGCGTCAGATCGTCCCGGTCGGTTGCCAGAGCGAGACAACTCATCGTCAGGTCGCGGTTGCTCGTGCCGATTCCGGTGCTGGCCGGATAGACGGTTTGCTTGAGCCCTTGCGGTGTGCGCCCCGTTGCAAAGCGAAAATCGCGATAGAAATCGGTTCGTGCCCGATTCAACTCCTTGTAACGTTGCGTCTCGCCTTCCGGTCCGACAATGTCGCCAATATACAGCCACGTGCGGATTATCTGATCGTAGCGAATGCCGCGGTCGGCCAGAGTCCTTTCCATTTGCTCGAAGGCGCTAATCGAGCGCGCATAGACACTGTGCGCCGGAGTGCTTGGCGTCGTATGGCCGCAATGAATCCAACTGATTCCGCTGTGCCTGGTGATGACCAACTTCTCGGAGTAGCGGTCGATCTCCACCTCGCCGTTGCCATGCGCTATACCCATTGCCTCGATCGATACGAGGCTCCCGCCGCAAGGCGGTTGGGGGATGTAGATAGTCGCGGGCAATTCGTTCCCGTAGAACTCCGCTATGATTTTCCGGCAATCGTCGATCAACCGGGCGTCCTTGATGAAGACTGCCTGCCGAACGATTGATCCGATCGCGCCTGCTTCCTTGACAACCGTTGCGATCGTCTTAAGCGCGTCTCGAACCTGGCTGCGAAGATTGCCGTATGTCTTCGGAGCGGACGATGCAAAGACATGCTTTACGTCACCAAGATCGACGATTGAATACCCAACGTTCTCGCCGGAGTCTTTCGTGATCATTTGGCTGCCTCGTTGTGGGGTGGGCGGCGGCCGATATGGACCAAAGCGGGTCCAGGTAGGTACCTTCAGTCTAAGCAGGTTTGCCGTGGTCTGTCAACCTGAATAGTATCGGCAAAAAGATATCGGGCGCGAACCCCATGCGTTCAGGTTTGCCGCCCCCCCCCTTATGCCCATAGGTACAGGAGATGTTGCCCATCAGCAACGCATTCTGGCCAGATATTCACGGATGAAGCCACGACCGGTGGCCGCGGTTGGTGCTGGCACACCTGATTTCTTGCCCAAAACCCCCAGTATTACCTCCAGCACGCAGATATGGCCACCGACTCCCAGGAGGACATCGACGAGGAGCGGCGGTTGTTTTACGTAGCGCTAATGCGGGCGAAGGATTGGCTGTACGCTTGCTTTCCGTTAAGCTATTATCATTTGAATCGTCCCTCGCGGAGGAAGCGTTCGAGGCCATCGACTTGGATGCCCACACAACCAGCAAGGCGGTCCGGTAGCGGACCAAAGACCTCTGGTAGGGTCGGCCACGGCACACCAGCCGTTTACGAGACAACCAACAAATGCATACTTCCGCCCGAGGCATCTTTGCCACGCTCCTGACGCTTACCGCGTCGCTTTCGTTTCTCTGCTTCGCGGAGGGAAAAAGGGACCAGGTTTAATTTGCCGGGACGGCCCGAAGGGTGCTTCGCACAAATTAAACCTGGTCCCTTTTTCCCTCTCAACCATGACGTTCATGGAGTCCCCTTTCGCCGCGGCGCATACGCTAGTAGAACCCGCATCAGGAAAAGCGGCCCTCCTAGCAGATACCTTTTCGACAGCCGCGTGGGCTCCTGGTACAAGCGGTAAAGCCACTCCACGCCGATCTTGCGCATCCACAGGGGTGCGCGGGAAATGCGTCCCGAATAGAAGTCGAAGAGCCCTCCGACGCCGATGGCGACCTTCACACCTAGTTGGTGAAGATGACGATTGATCCAAAGCTCCTGTTGAGGCGCCCCGAAGGCCACCAGCAGCACGTCTGCGCCGGAGTCGCTGATACGCTGGATCACCGTCGTTTCTTCCTCCGGCTTGAAGTATCCGTGCTGGCAGCCGGCGATCACCACGCCGGGATAGTTTTGCGCGACCCAGTTGGCCGCCGCTCCGGCAACCCCTGGCCGGCCCCCAAGCAAGAACATCTTTATGCCGGTGCCAGGCAATTCCGCACACAAACGGGGAAAAAGGTCGGTGCCGTTAACGTTGTCCCGAACGGGGATGCCGTGGACCAGCCCGGCCAACTTCAAACCGATCCCATCGGCCAGCGTCAAACTCGCCTTGTGCAAGACGTCCAAGTACTGCGGATTGCGGTGTGCGATGTTCACGCAGTCGGCGTTGACGAAGCAAGCCTGAGAGGGCAGGGGATGATCGAGGCGGTCTACGATTGCCTGCACCGCCTCCGACATCGTGAGGTTATCGAACCGGATCCCCAGGATGCAGATACGGTCTGGGGGTTTGCAGCCGGGTTTCGCGGCTTCGCTTTGGTCGTCGTCGACTTGGAAGGTCGTGCTCATTGCCGAATCTCATGGCATATGCAGTCTTGTCGGGTGTTGCGTTGGGATTCTGCACCAGGTGGCACGTGGAACCCTAACAAAGGATAGATTACGCCCGCTGTGCCTGCTGCCGTGTGGCCCCTATCTAGGGGGGCCTCGGCCTCGGCCAGCCGGGTTTCAATCTGCTCCGGCCGAACGTCGGCGGTCGGATCGCAAACGGGCGTTGGGTCTTGTGTGTTGGCCATGGAAGACTCGCGGTTGGTGATGTTCAGCATTAGCCCGTATTTCTCAGTGTGCCGTGTAAGGGTTGTTGATTCCAGTGGGTGCGAATCCCATCCGGCGGCTGGTCGCTCCAGCCGGTAGCACTTGGAGCGGTGGAAGGAGGTAACGAATTCT
>JAUWJC010000150.1 GCA_030607895.1 Pirellulales bacterium | reverse complement strand
GGGGGGGGGCCCCGCGGGGTGACACCCACCGGGGGGAACGCCCGCCGGCTAAACGAAACTCGTCACAAAACAGTGTGTTTCACGATGTTTCGCCCAAGTATACCCCTTTCGCGTCTGACTGACGACCCGGCCTACTGTATTTGTGCGAAGCCGCAAGCGGCTAACCCGGGTGCTGCTTCACGACGGCGTTCCAGACTCTAACGGTTCCGTCGCTTGCGCCGGCGGCAATTCGCTTGCCATCGGGGCTGAACACCACGCTGTAAATCTCCTTGGTGTTTCCATGGAGGGTGAGCACTTCGAGATGGTCCGACGCGACGGCCCATACCTTGGCGGTGGCGTCGTAACTTGCGGTGACGATTCGCGTGCCGTCGGGACTGAACGCCACGCTGTTGACGTCGTCGGTATGGCCGCGGAGCGTGAAGGCGTCTTTTCCGCCGGTGGTGTTCCAGACCTTCACCACGGTTCCGACGGGCACGGCGACCAGTTTTCCATCGGGGCTAAAGACGGCGGTTCTGAAGCCGGCCGCTTGCTCGGAATCGTTGTCCCCACCGATCGTAAGCATCTCCTTGCCGGATGCGGCGTTCCAGATCTTGAGCGTCGAGTGGTCGGTCGAGGCGATCTGCTTGCCGTCGGGACTGAACGCCACGCCGCCCACTTCGTCTTTGTGGCCGGAAATCGTCAACACTAGCTCGCGCGTATCGGCGTTCCAGACCTTGATGGCCGATTCGCTCGGCGCGGCAATCCACTTACTGTCGGGGCTAAAGGTAACGCTTCTGAGACCGCGGTTGTTCCCAGCCAGGGCAAGCGGCCCGCGGACTTGCTTGAGGTCCCATAGCTTCACCGGCTCGTCGATACTGGCCGAGGCGATCCAGCGGCCGTCCGGGCTGAGCGCGACGCTTCTGACGGGTTTGGTATGCCCGCCTAATGTCCGTACGGTTCGACCGTTGGCTGCATCCCAGATCTTGACCGTCTTATCGTAGCTGCCCGAGATGATCTGCTTTCCGTCGGTGCTGAATACCACGCTTCCGACGAACCCCTTGTGGCCGTGGCAGACCTTCATTTCGGAGCTTGGCGCGACGTCCCAAAACTTGATTGTCTTATCCTCGCTTGCCGAGGCGATCAATTCTCCGTCGCGGCTGAAGGCGACGCTCCGAACCGGCCCGGCGTGCCCGCGAATCGTGAGCATGCTCCGGCCGGTGGTCGTTTCCCAGGCGGTCACGGTCCCATCGCCGTTTGCCGAGGCGACCCACTTCCCGTCGGGGCTAAAGGCGACCGCGAAGACGTGGTTCGTTCGATCTGTAGGTAGTTGTCCGAGGCTGAACAGGGCATTTCGATAGGCGGCGCCTTGGGAGCGGTACGTTGATACGGTGAAGACCTTCTTGCCGGTGCCCAATCTCCAGACGCTCACTTTGCCGTCCGCGCTGCCGGAGGCGATTGTCTTGCCGTCGCGGCTGATTGCCAGGCTGGTTATGTCGCCCGTCTCGCCGCGAAAGCGGACACCCTGATGCCCGCTGGTCGAGTCCCAGAAATCAATCGCATCGCCGCTTGCCGAGGCGATCCACTTACCGTCGGGAGTGAACGCCAGGGCGTACACTTCCTTGGCGTGCCGGCGGACGTGCAGTTCTTCCATGCACGATATGATGTTCCATACCTTGAGCGACTTGTAGCTGCCCGCCGCGATCCGCTTGCTGTCGGGACTGAACGCCAGGCAATATACGTCTCTCGGTTGTTCGGGCATGACGAGTATTTGGGTCCCCTTGCGGGCGTCCCGGATTCTCACCTTTTTGTCGCGACCCACCGAGGCGATCAGTTTGCCGTCGGGGCTGTAGACCGCCATGCGTCCGCCGTCGGGAAGAGATAGTGCCTGCCGGTCCTTGGTCTTGTTGAAGTCCCAGACCCTCAGCGACGAATCGAGGCCGGCCGAGAGGATTTGAGAGCCGTTTGGACTGAAGGCCACGCTTGCGACGGTGGCCGTGTGTCCTTCAAGTGAGAGTCGTTCCGGGTGGCAAAGTGCTTTCAGGTAACTCCATTCCCAATGGCGGAGTTCTTCCGGGCAGGCGTCCAAGAGGGTTTCTGCTTGGGCCAGATCGTTGGCGAACCATTTTTGCTGTGCCAGGGCGATACGAGCGAAATAGAGGCTGCTTTCCGCCCGTTTCCATTGGGCTTCCGCCAGTTTTGTTTGGGTTTCCGCCCGTTTCCATTGAGCTTCCGCCCGTTTCGTTTGGGTTTCCGCCCGGCGGCGTTGGATTTCCGCCTGCTGCCGCTCGTATTCGGCGCGGCGGTTTTCGGTTTCGGCTTTTTGTCGGAGTGTTTCCGCTTGCTTTCGCTGGATGTCGGCCTGCTGTTTTTCGTTTTCCGCCCGCTCCTTTTCCGTTTCCGCCCGATCGCGTTGGACAGCGGCCCGGCGGCGTTGGATTTCCGCCTGCCGCCGTTCGGCCGCCTCGCGATCCAGGGCGAGCGAAATCTGCACGTAGCTGACGGTTCCCGCAACCGCCAGCGCTGCCAATAGGAGAACGGCCGTGGCCGACAGACCGGCGACAACCGGACTGCGCCGGCACCATCTGGCGAGTCGGGCCGGGCGGCTTATCGGTCTCGCCCGAATCGGCTCGCCAGCCACGAAACGGCGTAGCTCGCCCGCAAATTCCTTGGCCGTCCGATATCGCCGATGCGGCTCCTTCTCCATGCACTTCAGGCAGACCGTCTCCAGGTCGCGCGGGATACGGCCGTCCAGCTTGCGCGGGCTGGGTGGATCGTCCTCGACAACCTGCTTCAACAGCATCCGAACGTTCCCGCGGAACGGACACTCGCCGGTGAGCAACTCGAACAAGACAACACCAAGCGAGTAGACGTCCGTCCGCCGATCGGCCGCATGGCCTTCGCCTTTGGCCTGTTCGGGCGACATGTAGGCGGGTGTACCCAGAATCTGGCCCTCGACGGTCATGGTGATCTCGCTCGCCTCGCGCTTGGCCAGGCCGAAATCCATGATGTGCGGCTCGCCGGACCGGTCGATCATGATGTTGCTCGGCTTCAGGTCGCGATGGATCACGCCCTCTTCGTGCGCGTGGTGGAGCGCTTCGGCAATCTTGGCGCAAAGCTCGGCCGCCTCGATATGAGATGGTGGATGATCGGCCAGCCAGTCGTCCAACGACAATCCCTCGATGAAGTCGCTGACGATATAGATGATATCGCCTTCCAGGCCCACCTCGTGGACACTGACGATGTTCGGATGCTGCAACTGTGCCGCCGCGCGGGCCTCGCGGAGGAATTTTTCCGTCTCCTTGCGGTTGAGTTGGCCCTTGCGAGGGATCTTGACCGCGACGATCCGGTCCAATTGCGTATCGCGCGCTTTCCATACGGCCCCAAACGCCCCAGCCCCCAACTGCTCGATCAGCGCAAAATGCCCGATGCTTTGGGGACGCCCTGCGGCGGTGCCGTCGCCGGCCGTGAAATCCTGCTCCGCCTCGCCGATGAAGCTGAAGCTGCTACCGCAACTCGGACAAACCACCTTCGCCAGCGGAGTATCTTCCAGAACCTCGATCGGAGTCTTGCAATCGGGACAGCGAACGTGCAACGCGCCGGACATCGCCCGCCCCGACATGGCAGGCCCCGACATGGCAGGCAATACCGATCTGCTAGCCGCCCGGGCGTCGTCCCGGGTCTCTTTGTTGGCCAATTCCCGGTCGACCGCCGACAGCTTCTCCTCCAGCGTCGAGTGTTCGTGGCCGAAACTATCGAGATACTCCTCGTGGCCCGGACGGTCGCCCCAAACGCGGCGCACGCGGTATTCCTCGACGATCAACTCGTCGGAAACCCGGTCCAACGGGCCGAACGCCGGGTACTGGACAGCGTAGTCGGCCAGCCGGGCCGGCATCGGCAACGCCGACCGGGGCATCTCCGGCAAGCTCGGGCTCTTAACCGACAACTGCCACCGATACTCCAAGTCGATCATCACCAACTCGGCCAGAAGCTCGGCCAACGGGACCGGTCCCTCGCCCGGCCAGTCGATGTCCAGGTAGTCTTCGATTCGGGGCTGCCGGCCCGCCTTCCACGCCGCCTCGAAACGGTCGCATGCCGCATCGATTTCGTCCGGATTAGAGTCCGGCCGAGGCTCGATATCGTAAGTCGGGTCGTCACTCATTATCTGTATCTGTATTCGTTCACGGGATTATCTCGGCCACGGATGAAACACAGATGAAACACGGATTGAGGGGCCGGATTTCGAATGCCGCCTCATTCGTCCGGCCAGTATATCAAGATACATCAAAATCACCTTCCCTTTTTTCTATCCGTGTTTGATCCGTGTTTCATCCGTGGCCTGGTTCCCTCGTGCCGGTGGAAGTCGTGAACGGTTATCCCCCGATTATAGCCTGGAAGTCACATGGGGAAAGCAAAACAACAACAAATGCCGCCGCCGGTCCCCCGCATGGTCCGCACCGGCACCCGAACAAGCCGCTTGCGGCTTCGCAACGCACCAACCTGGCCTCCCACGGGGGGCACATGAAAGATTTGTCAATTTTGCGGTTTGGGCGCTTGACTCGCCGTGGAAAGTGATTATACTCACGTTACTGGTCATATGACCTGAGTACTGGTGCAGTGGGAGGTGTAAAATGAACGCCACGACCATGGTTTTGGACGATGAGCCATATCCTCGCGGTAACAGTCAGTTTGAGTGAAAAGCCGCGACCACTGGGGCGAGGATTTACAATCTTCAAGAGAGAGTAGTCATTATGGCACTTCGCTTCGCGTGGCAGGTTTGGATGATGGCCGCCCTGTGCATTGTTCCCCAATTATCGACCGCCCGAGGTGGCGTGCCGTCGCTGTCGGACCATTTTAAGGACCAGCCGGGCGATGCGATGATCCATCGGATTCAGGCCGGGCCGGGCTTCTCGGCGGCGTTGGTGGACGCTTCTGCCGAAGTGCTCGGCGGGCGATGGAAAATCTCGTCACCCGACAAGGCACAGCCCGACACAACTGATGTCGTTGCCACCGACCCGGCCACCGGGTTGATATTCCGGCAAAAACGTCGCTGGCTGCCGAAGCTCGGCTTCCTGCTGATCGAGAGCACGCTAACCAACAGCGGAAAAACGCCGCTCGGCGTGAAGAGCGTCTGCCTGAGCGATTGGTGTTTTCGAGTGGAGGACACGCAAGGCGACTGGCGGTATCGGGACATGGCCTACCGCGAGCAGGTTTGGTACGGCTCGACGTATTGGACCGGGCCCGGCTGGACCAGAGTCGGCAAGGACTGGCACCACCCGGGCGAGAAAACGCCGGCCGCCAGGCGGTTTGCCGTGCCGCGCGACGGCCGAATCACCATCAGCGGCCGAATCCACAAGGCCGACACGAAGCCCAGCGACGGCGTGCGAGTGTCGATCCGGCACCACGGCCGGACCGTTTGGAAGGCCGAGATAGACGGGCCCGACAGTCGGGGTGTCGAGCCGAAAATCACGCTTGAAGTCAAGAAGGGCGACTCGATCCGCTTCGTCGTACACAAGCGGAAGGCCATCTACTGCGACACGACCCGTTGGGACCCGATCATCACTTACGCCGACGGCACCAGCTTTCAGGCCTCGAAAGGTTTTTCGACCAAGCGGCAGGGCGACGGCGGCTGGTACTACGAGATGCAGGTGGACGAGCAGGTCGAGGCCGGATTGCCCAGCGTGCATGGGTTCAGCCGCGTGTTGGCTCCCCGGGGACAGACTCCGCTGGTGGGTCGGCCGGTAAGCATGGACAACGGCAATGCTCTGCCCTTGCTGGTGGTGGCCGACGGTGCCGACAAGAGCGGCATCGTCTTGTGCCTTGCACGGAAATCACCCTGGCGGTTCGGCTGCATCCTGAATCGCGACGGACTGCTGCGCCTGACCCTGGCGGTCGGAGGAGAGAAGGGGACAGGTCCGATTTCTGCGAAGCCGGGTGAGACGGTGCATCTTCCGCCGATGATCGTCGGGGTCTATCGGGGGCAGTGGAAAGAGGGCATCCGCAGGGCACGGGCGTTGATCGCCTCCGACGCGGGGGAACTCGAACTGGGCAGCTTGAGGAGCGAGTTGCTTGCGGCGGTTCGGCATGTGGCCGCCCCGTTGGATGCAAACCTCGAACCCGACGCCGGCGCCGACTGCCCCGAGTTGGACCTCTGGATGATGGTCCAGGCCGACTGGGCCGTGCAGGACAAGCTTGACGAGACGCCCGATTCTTATGTCAGAGCCACGGCCTTGCACCTCGAGAGGGCCGCCCAACTGCTGGACGACCTCCTCAAGAGCAACCAAACCGACAAGCTGGCTGCCCAAGCGGTTCAATTACAGCGCGTCTCGAAGCTGGCCGAGCGAAAGGAGATGAGCCTTGACGAGCGCCGTTTGTTGTACCAGCGGGTGCGATGGCTCAAGCGGCGGATAATCCTGGCCAACCCGTTGATGGACTTCGGCAAGCTGCTCTGCACGAAGCGCGTGCCGACTTCCTATAGCCACCTGGTGATGCAGTATTTCGGCTGGCGGGCGCGGCCGGGCGGCGGTATCTGCATTCTGGACGAGCCGGGCCGGTCGCTGGCCTGCCGCGACATCCTCGACGGCAAGCTCTCCGGCGGATGCGTGCTCGAGCCGCGACTCTCCTTCGACGGCAAGCGGATCGTCTTCTCCTACGTCGAGTGCCGCGAGGGCGGCCACGACTGGAAGCAGCTCGACAACGAGACCGACGAGGGGTTCTACCATATCTACGAGGTGAACGTCGACGGCACCGGCCTGCGCCAACTCACCAGCGGGCCGTACGACGACCTGATGCCCACCTATCTGCCGGACGGCGGCATCGCCTTCTGCTCGACGCGCCGCCGCGGTTACGCCCGGTGTTTCGGCGGGCAGTTCAGCCGTCGCTGGCACGTCTACACGCTGCACCGGATGGACGGCGACGGCCAAAACATCCGCACGCTCTCGTTCCACGACACGAACGAGTGGTTCCCAACGGTATCGAACACGGGCCATATCCTCTACGCCCGGTGGGACTACATCGACCGCGACGCGGTGACGCATCAGAACCTTTGGGCATCGCGGCCCGACGGCACCAACCCGATCGCCGTCTGGGGTAACGGCACGCCCAGCCCACACTGTACCTTCCAGTTACAGCCCATCCCCGGAAGCAACAAGATCATTTTTGCGGCCTCGGCGCATCATTCGGTGGCGGGTGGGTCGATTGCCATCGTGGCCCCGACCGTTAGCGACGACGGCCAGGAGGCGATCACGCGGATTACGCCCGAGATCGTTTTCCCAGAGGCCGAAGGCCGGCACATCACGGAATACTACACCGCGCCCTGGCCCCTGTCGGAGAAGTACTACCTGGTGGGTTACAGCCCGATGCCCTTGGTCTGGGAGCCGGGAGCCAACTTCCGCAACGCACTGGGGCTCTACACTTTGGACGCCTTCGGCAATCGGGAACTGCTCTACCGCGATCCGGATATCGGCACAACCAATCCCTGCCCGTTGCGCCCGCGACCCGTTCCGCCGGTGTTGGAAAGTCAGTTGCCAAAAAAACCGCGTCCGACAGGCGAGATGATTTTGACCGACATCCATCAGGGCCTTGGCGACATCCCACGCGGCAGCATCAAACAACTCAGGATCATTCAAATCTTCCCCAAGACAACCAACGTGGCAAACACGCCGCCGATTGGAATGGCCCGGGAGGAGAACGCCCGGGCGATACTGGGAACCGTGCCTGTGGAGCCGGATGGCTCGGCCCGATTCATCGTGCCCGCCCAAAAGCTGATACTCTTCCAGGCGTTGGACAAGGACGGGCTTGTCTATCAGACGATGAACTCGGCAACTTACTTGCAGCCGGGCGAGAAGGTTTCCTGTGTCGGTTGTCACGAAAACCGCATGACGGCACCCGTCCGCCGAGACGCCATGGCCCTTCACCGGCCGCCATCGAAAATCGACCCGGGGCCGTTCGGCGGCCGGCCGTTCTCCTTCGTCGAGGTCGTTCAGCCCGTGCTCGACAAGCACTGCGTCCGCTGCCACGGCGGCGAGAAGACCGAAGGAAAGATCGATCTGACCGGCACGCCGCACCAGGGATTCACGAAATCGTACGTGGCACTTTGCGGCGACGTGAACTTCTGGGGCGCGGGCACCAATCCCGAAAACGCGGCCAAGGCCCTGGTACCCCGGTTCGGCGCCCGGCACCAGGTCCAGGCGACCCCGCCGGGTGGCATGTACAGTTCCTTGGGTAGCCGGCTGATGAAACTCATCCGCAAGGGCCACTACGACGCCAAACTCACCCCCGACGACCTCCGCCGCCTGGCCGCCTGGATCGACATGAACGCCACCTTCTACGGTGCCTACAGCCTCGAAGATCAAGCCCGCCAACTCCGCGGCGAACCGCTCGCCATGCCCCAGATACAGTAGGGAAGCCGCCCGCGGCTTCGCAATTCACTAACTCGGAAACGCTCCGTGGTACAAACTCGTGAAAGCTTGTTTTCCTGGCAAACTTCTGCCCGTACTGGTTTTAGGGGCCAGGGACTAGGGGCCAGGATTTTCGTGTGAAGTTCTCGGTTGGAAGCAAGATCCTGACCCCTGGTCCCTGACCCCTGACCCCCTGACCCCGGTCCCTGGTCCCTGGTCCCTGGTCCCTGACCCCTGGTCCCTGACCCCTGGTCCCTGACCCCTGGTTCCTAGCCCCTGGTTCCTAGCCCGTATTTCTCAGTGTGCCGTGTAAGGGTGGTTGATTCCAGTGGGTGCGAATCCCATCGGGCGGCTGG
>JAUWJC010000183.1 GCA_030607895.1 Pirellulales bacterium | reverse complement strand
CCGCCGTACCGGGGCCCGGGGGGGGGGTCTCTCGGGTTACGGGGGCGGGTGGGGCCGTTTCGACGGGAATCGGTGCCGGAGGGACGTTCGATTCTGGCTGTGACTCTGCCACAAGAGGTTCAACCTGCAAGGGCTTGGCCCTCAACAGACGCCCCTGGTTTTGGCTTTCACCCGAGTGCGACCGATTCGTCATGACAGGACTCAGCACAAATCGCAAGGACTTGTCCGCAGCATATACTCATAAGCATTATTAGGTTTGTCGGAAAACACGTAGGATGGGTGCTTGCACCCACGCGAAACGGCCATTTCTTCCGCGTGCGTGCAAGCACGCACCCTACAAATCGGGATCGTGGTCCGTTTTCCGACAAAGCCTAGTATAATTGACCGAGTGCCATCGGGCCAAGCCGTCACTTTAGGGGGTGCGATTGATCCGGGTTCAGCGAGAACGACCGCTTGCGGCTTCGCGGATGAGCCACCTTGTCGGCCGAGCCGTCCTGTCCCCAGGGCGGATAATGTGGGAACGCACGCAACTTCACCTGCGGTTAGGATAGCGCGACTCAGTTGCCGGCGTCGACCAATTGCTCGACGAATCGTCGGGCTTTCTTTGCTTCTTCGAGCGTTTTGGCCTGATCGCCCGGAGCGAGGCATTCAATCAGCAGGGCCCCGTGGGTGAAGCCGCCCTTTTTCATTCGGGCCATGAGCGCGGGAAAGTCTATCTGGCCGGTACCCGGCGTGAGACCGACTTTCTTCGGATGCTTGTAATCTTTCACCGACATGCTTGTCACCAGGCCGGCGACCGCGGCGACGTCCTTGACCGGATCCACTTCGCCGCTGGAGTAGTAAAGTATGTTGCCCGGGGCGGCCCTCAGGGTACAGTTCTTGCGGTCGATTTTCTCCAAGGCGGTGCGTAACTGCGGCCCGGTGCCGGTTGTGCCGCCGTGTGGTTTCAGCACGACGGCCACTTGCTTTTTGGCCGCGTAATCGCAGCACTCGGCGACGGTCCGGCAGCAGCGATTAAAGGTTGCCGATTTTCCGACATGGGCCAACAGAACGGACCACGCGCCGGCCGCGGCGGCGTTGTCGATCATCTTTCGCAGGGTTTCGCCCGATTCGAGCGGGATTCCGCCGCCGTAAGCGGTGACGATTTTCAGGTTCCGTTTGTTGGCTTCTTCGCCCACCTTTGCGGAGTCTTCCAGCGTTGTGGCCGGTGCGATCACGCGTCGCGTTTTGGTTTTCGCCCCGCTGAGCCCGACGTATTTGAAGCCCGCCTCGGCAAGGGCGTCAAAGCCCACGCGGTAGTCGAATCGGGCCCAAGGGCGACTCCAGCAGCCGATTTGCCAGCCCCGGCCCTCGAAGTAAGCGAGCCCCGCGGCGGCGGGCCTGGCGGCCAGATGCGGGGCTACAACTCCGGTCGCAACGGCCACGGTTGCCCGGCCGAGGAACTCGCGGCGGGTTGTTCGGTTTGATGTGGTCGTCATTTACTGGTCTCCTTGTTGTAGTTGTACCGCGAAGCTGCTTTCGTGGTTTTGTTGGTAACCGGCGAGCCGCGGGGTTCATCCCCGCGCCAGTTCAGCGCCGGGATAAACCCGGCGGCTCGCCGATGGTCATCAGGTGCGAGACGGTTCTAATATACATTACGCCATCGGCGATTGCCGGCGTGCTGTTGGTGCGTTCTTCGAGGTTTATCTTGGCCAGCAGCTTGTATTGATCGGCGGCAGCCAGGACGATCATCTGTCCTTCGCGCGACATGCAGTAAAGCCGGTCGGCCACTCGGACCGGCGAGCCGAAGAACTTGCCGCCCACCCGTTGACGCCAATGCACCTCGCCGCTGGGTGCGTCGAGGCAGGTAACCACGCCTTGATCGCTCCAGAGGAAGAGCAACGGGCCGTTGGCCACGGGCATGGGGACATAGGGGAGCGACCCTTTGATGTCGTATGCCACCGCCGGCTTGACGGTTCCCGAGGTGTTGCCCGGCCGAACGGCGACCATCCGCTTGCCGCCGCCGCCAGTGCCGCAACTGGCGAAGATCAGCCCGGACGCGACCACCGGCGATCCGACCACGCGCCAATTCAGCACGCCGAGTTCCCAGTTGGTTTTGCCGGTGTACGGATCGAGGCTGCTGACGCCGTGGGCGGAATTGGAGAGGATCAATTGCGGCCTCTTGACGTCGCCAGTGTAGATAATGGGAGTCGAGTAGGCCGCCCGTTCCGTCTGCCGGGGCGTTTTCCAACGGGTTTTTCCCGTCTTGCGGTCCAGGGCGATGACGAAACAGTCTTCATCCCGATCGGCGGTCAGGATGACCATGTCGTCGAACACGATCGGCGAGGCGCCGAAACCGTGCTCCGCCACGTAGGTTCCCAGGTCGCGGCGCCACAGCTCGCGTCCCTTCCGCTGGCCGAGTGCCAGGACGACATGGTTCTTTGGTGTTGCCCAGACCATGTAGACGTTGTGCTTATCGACGACGGGTGACGCCGATGCGTAGCAATTGAACTGGTGCTTGGAATGTGTTGTCGAGGGGAACGAGCGTTTCCATATCAGACTCCCGTCGGAGGTTTTCAGGCAGCGGATAATTTGGGTGGCGTCTTCCTCGATGGCGCAGGTGACGAAGATCTTATCACCCCAAATCACGGGTGAGGAGTAACCTATGCCGGGCAGCTTGACTCGCCACTTGTAATCCTTCGAGGTCCAGGTGATGGGGATGGTATCGGTCTGGCTGATTCCGGATCCATTGGGCCCGCGGAATCGGGGCCACTCCTGTCCGGCAGCCGGCCCGGCGGCCCACAGTGTCCAAGCGCAGACCAACACCAACGAGCCAAAGACTGCTTTCATGGTGGCATGATCCTTCAGGCGAGAAAGGTTGAGGCGAGAAAATACGGATTGCAGGGCATGTTATACAGTGGTTTGTACAGTTGCGTTTAGCCGCCGCGGCCACGCGGCGATAGTAGTCCCCCGGCGTGGCCGCCCGGGGCTAAACGATTTGGTTGCGGCTACTGCTTCCCCTTGCCGATCTGCTCGGCTAGTTGTTCTCTGGCTAGCAGGTATTTGGCGGGTGACTTGGCGAAGTCCCACCAGTTTGGCGCCACCTGGTCGACGATCTTCTTGACTGCCTCCTGGCCGGAAAGCTTCTCGAGTATGGCGAAATACTCGTAGTCTTCCATGCCGTCGCGGAGGTTCTTGAGCCTCATGCTGGTAACCGGCCCGTCGATGCCACACGGCACGCCCGGATAGAATAGGTACCCGCCGCCGTTGTAATGTCCCGGATGCGCAAACGCCGGGTTGTTCCAGGGGTCGAGCACCCGGGTAACCGTCGACCAGTAGAGCAGTCCCGTGATGCCGTATTGCCGGTTGATCCAGGTGGGCGCCCGGTAGACGATCAGCGGCCGGTCGATGTGCCAGTAGGGCGGGTCCAAACCTTTGGCTTTCTCGTACTGGGGGCAATACCGCGGCGTCCGCTGAACCAACGCGGTGTAGGACCAGACTTCATCGCCGCCGGCGATCTTCTGGCTGACCGTTTTGCGGTCGATGAAGGACCAAAGGGGGCACCAGATATCGACGGCCGGATCGATGTCGGGCCAGGAGGGGTCCTGAAGATACGTCTGCTCGACGACAAGTCGCTTCAACTCGGGAACCGCCTCGCGGATCAGCGCGCCCAGCACTAGCACCTGCTCGTAGTTCTCGCGCCGGTTCGGCTCATCCAACATGTAGACGTACGACCGATCCGCCCAGCCGTTTTCCTTCAGATACTTGTAGTACTCGCGGTAGAAACGTAGGGCCTTCTTGCGCTGGTCGGGCGAGATGTTTTTGTAGTCCGGGTGCAGCGTTGAATGCGGCAGCCGGGAAAACGGACAACCGGGGATCTGAAAATCGGCCACGTGGTTCTTCGAGATGAACTGTTTTAGCGCCTCGTGCCGCTCGGGAATGATGTTCAGGGAACCGTCCTTGTTGTTGACGGTTGGCAACAGCCTTGCCGGCACGGGTGGACAAAGACGATGCTCGGCCATCGCCCGGCAGTAACGGTCCTCGATCGCCCGAAACCGCTCGCTGTCGCGCTTCACGCCGAACAGAGCGGCAACGCGGCCGAAACCGCCGAAGTGATTGCGGTGCGTCGGGCAATCGGGGAGCGAGAAGTCCCAGACGGTCAGCGTTACCGGCACCTCCGCCTTGATCCCGTCCGACGCCGACACGCGGAACGTCCCCCGATACTCACCCGCCGGAGTGTTCTTGGGCACGTATACGTCAACCCAGATCGGCTGGTTCTGGCCTTTGTAAACCTCGAAGGGCAAGGCAAACATGTCGTGGCCGACGACCGTGGCCGGTTCTCCCCAACGCTTCTGAGATCGTCTTCTCGGTTCGATCGGCTTGCCGGTCGTTGGGTCGACGAACGGCACGAGCGGATCGGCGTACAGTCCCGGCGGCAGTTCCGCCCGGGGTGAGGACCGTCGGACGCGGACGTACTCCTCGCGATAAAGCCGGATGTTGTCTTGGCCAATCTTCGCGCCCTTGGGACCGGCCAACTCCGACATCTCCGCCCCAGCCACCGTGATGTTCTCCGACGGAGCGGCGACGACTACTTGGAACGACTCCCATTCGTTTCGGGCCGACTTGATCCGTGCCGTATCCAATCCCGTCGGCCGGTCGCTTTGGCCGATCCGCTGCATGGCGTTAAGCGTGGTCAGCCCGATCCGCTTTTCCTCCGCCGATCGAGCCACGGCCGTGGCCCAAACGGCAATAACCAACGCGGGCAACACACAGCGTTTCATGCCATTTTTCCTTGAAATCGAGTGGACCGGTCGCACAATTCCGACCCCCAGAACGTCCACAATTATCTCCGCCGTAACTGCCAAAGTCAACTAAGGCCCCGTGCAAAAGTAACCTGTATAAGTTTGAGCGAGGGTGGCACGTCCCTGAGCGCAGCGAAGGGCGTGGGCGCAGCGAAGGGCGTGGACGCCCGGCTCAACACGCCCTTCGTTCCTCAGGGCGTGCCACCCAATTGATTAAGTTGTTTTTTCGCGGGCCCTAAGTCGGATGACGCAAGTGGCAAGGGTGGCCTGTTGCCCCCTCTGGAGCCGGGCGAACCGCTTGCCCACTCCCTCCGTAGTAATATACTGTAAGCGGTCAGTGGAAAAAGATCCGAAAAAGGGGACAGGCACCGTCGGCATGCCGGAAACTCCCGAAAGAACCAGCCTGTGACGGAGCCAGTCCCCATTTTCGGACTCCCCTCCTCACAGTTTGAGTAATATAGACATTGCGACTGGTCCCTTTTTCGGTTGTGCGCTGCTCGCTGGTTACCGGGCGTTTGTCGGCCTTGCCCCATGCCGCGTTTCTGGATAACATAGGGTGAGTTGGTACCATTAGGGAAGTCAGACTTTTCCGTGAACTTTTCGCGATTTTGAGAGGTATTACATGATCCGTTTGTGTGCTCCGGCTGTCCGTCTACGTTGCTCTTGCATCTTGATTGTTGCGTTGGTGGCTGGGTACTGGTGCGGGCCGGCGCTGGCCGAGTTGGTCGCGCCCAGTGCCAGCGACCGGCAAGTCGCCCTGGCGGTCACGTCGTTGTTACGTCGGGATCATCTGTCGCGGCATCCGCTTGACGACGAGATATCGCAGCGCTGTATGAAATCGTTTCTGAAAATGCTCGACCCGATGAAGGTCTACTTCTATCAGTCGGACGTGGATGCCTTCATGCTGCGGCAGAACGATCTGGACGACCTGGTTCGACGCGGCGACATCAGCTTTGCCTACACGGTTTTCCAAACTTTTCTGAAGCGGATTGACGAGCGGGTGAAACTGGTCGACGAGTTCCTTGCAATGAAGCACGACTTCACCGCGAATGAGACGATGATAATCGACCGCGACGCGGCCAAATACGCCCGAAACGAAGCCGAAGCCCGCCAGAAGTGGCGGAAGCGCATTAAGTACGACCTCCTGGTATTGAAAGCCGACAAGGACAAGATCGAGGGGCAAAAGGCTATCGACAAGCTCTCCAGGCGGTATCACAGTTTCGCCAGGCGAATGCATCAGACCGACGGCCAGGAGTTGTTGGAGATGTTCCTGAGTTCGATGACCACGGCCTTTGATCCGCACACCAGTTACATGTCGAGCAGCACGCTGGAGAATTTCGAGATTGCCATGCGGCTCGAGTTGGAAGGCATTGGGGCGGCTCTCCAGTCGGAGGACGGCTACACCAAGGTACACAAAATCATTCCCGGCGGGGCCGCCGATAAAGACGGACAACTCAAGGTCGGCGACAAAGTAGTCGGTGTCGGGCAAGGGACCGACGGCGAGATCGTCGACGTGGTCGACATGAAACTCTCGGAAGTGGTCAAGCTGATCCGGGGCAAACGGGGTACCGTCGTCCGGCTGCAGCTTGTTTCGGTTGACAGCCCCCAGCGGAGGATCATCAACATCACCCGGGCAAAGATTGAATTGAAAGACAGCGAAGCCCGGTTTGAAATCTTCACCGAAGGCCGGAAGTCCGACGGCCAGCCGTACAAGATCGGCGTAATCGACCTACCCAGCTTCTACATGGACATGGCCGGTGCCCGCCGCGGACTACCCAACTTCAAAAGCACTACCCGCGACGTGCGGAAAATCCTTGAAAAGTTCAACGACGAGGGTGTCGACGCGGTGATCCTCGATTTGCGCCGCAACGGCGGCGGTTCGCTTACCGAATCGATCAACCTGACCGGCCTGTTCATCGACAAGGGGCCGGTGGTCCAGGTGAAGGATGCCGAGGGGCGGATTCAACCCTACCACGACTTGGATGCCGGCATGGCCTGGAGCGGGCCGCTGGTTGTGTTGACCAGCAAGTTCTCGGCCAGCGCAAGCGAAATCCTGGCCGGGGCAATCCAGGACTATCACCGCGGCCTGATCGTGGGCGACCGGGCGACGCACGGGAAGGGTACGGTGCAAAGTCTTCTGGACCTTGGGCAACAGTTGTTCCGCATTCCCAACGCGCCGCGTCTGGGTGCGTTGAAGATCACCATGCAGCAGTTCTATCGGCCTAACGGCGACAGCACCCAAAACCGCGGCGTGCTGGTCGACGTCGAACTGCCCTCGCTAACCACCCAACTCGACATCGGCGAAGCCGACCTCGACTACCCGGTGGCCTTCGACCAGGTAGGACCGCTCGAGTTCGGAAAGCTCGCTTACGTGAACAAGCCGATTTGCGACCGGCTCAGGAGTTTGTCCAGCCAGCGATGTCGCGACTCCGAGGATTTCCAAAAAGTCCTTAGGAACATCACCCGCTACAAGGAGCAGAAGGACCGCAAACAGGTCACCCTCAACGCAAAGGAATTCATGGCGGAGCGGGCAGAGTTGAACGCCGACAAGGCACAGCAGAAGAAGATCGAGGAGATGAACGATCCCGACCGGCCGATTATCAAGCGCGATTACTACTTCAACGAAGCGATGGCCATCACGCTCGACTACTTGCAGATGATGCAGCAAGTGGCTCAGGCGAATTAGAGTCTTACAGCTTCAGGATTGCGAAGCCGCAAGCGGTTCATGCCGCATCCCTAACCCCCTAAATTGCTACCGCTACAACCGCGAAATGACCCGTGAACAGTTACCACCACGCACTATCCACTGACCACTACCCACTATACTCGACGCGGCCATAGATTGCGGGTTTGTGACGCAGTGGTTAGTAGTCAGTTATCAGTAGTCAGTTATCAGTTGTGGCCTGATTCAAATGCGGG
>JAUWJC010000071.1 GCA_030607895.1 Pirellulales bacterium | reverse complement strand
CTATCAGCCGCTGAAAACAGCGCTGTTTGCGCGATTTCGGGCTGATAGCTCACCGGGAGACGGCGGTGGCGTGGAGACTGACGACGAGGATACCGTGAGTTATTTTCGGGCCGAGATAGAAGCGATGGCCGGCTATGTGCCGGGCGAGCAGCCGCGGGGTGAGGGGTTCATCAAGCTCAACACCAACGAGAACCCGTACCCTGCCTCGCCGGCGGTGGCCCGGGCGCTGGAGGAGGCGATCGGCCGGGGGTTACAGAAGTATCCCGATCCGATGGCCGACTCGTTTCGCCGTCGGGCAGCCGAGGTGCTGGGCGTCGAGCCCGACTGGATTCTCTCGGGCAACGGCAGCGACGACATCCTCACGATCGTCACCCGGGCGCTGGTCGGCCAGGGTCAATTGTTGCGTCTGCCGTATCCGAGCTACGTGCTATACAAAACGCTGGCCCAAATCCAGGGCGCTCGGAGCGAAGAGGTTCGTTTTCGGGCCGATTGGTCGTTGTCGGAGAAGTTTGCGGCTGCGAGCGACGATTTGCGGCTGGTCTTCCTACCCAACCCAAACAGCCCGTCGGGCACGGTCGTCCCGCCGGAGGCTGTTCTCGAACTTGCCGAGCGGCTGCCTTGTCCGCTGTTGGTGGACGAGGCCTACGCCGATTTTGCGGAAGTGAACTGTCTGGAGTTGGTGTCGGCCAGCGAGAAGATCATGATCTCACGTTCTTTAAGTAAGTCGTACGCACTGGCCGGGTTGCGGTTTGGGTTTGTGGTGGCCCAACCTCGGATGATCGACCAGTTGGCCAAAGTGAAGGACTCCTACAACTGCGATTCGCTGTCGATAGCCGCCGCCACGGCCGCCATCGGCGATCGGCAATGGCTCGCCGCAAACCGGAAGAAGATACTTAACACTCGGGCTCGGCTGACCGACGGGATGCGGGCGCTAGGGTTTACGACGGTCGATTCGCAGGCCAACTTTACCTGGAACACCCATCCGGAACAACCGGCAAGGCCGTTGTTTGAAGGGCTCAAACGCAACGGCATTCTGGTCCGATACATGGACTATCCGGGCTGGGGCGACGGGTTGCGAATCAGCGTAGGCACCGACGAGCAAATCGACGCCTGTCTCGACCGGCTGGAAGCAATAGTTTAAGTAGATAGTTCTCAGTTATCAGTTCTTGACTCCTATGTTGATTGTCGGGTGAGATGCAGGACTTTCGGAAGCTGAAGGTGTGGCAGAAGGCCCATGGGCTTACACTGGCAGTCTACGAGGCAACTCGGCGTTTCCCGAACGATGAGTTGTACGGACTGATCAGCCAGTCTCGGCGTTGTGCCGCTTCGATTCCCGCCAATATTGCCGAAGGTTGCGGCAGGGGTGGAGGACGTGAGTTCGCCCGATTCCTCCAGATTGCGTCTGGATCGGCGAGCGAATTGGAATACCACCTCCTACTGGCCCATAACCTTAACTTCCTTGCCCAGCCGGCATATGATCGTCTTACAAGTGGCGTTTGTGAAGTCAAGCGAATGCTCGCATCACTCATCCAAAAAGTCAAACCACCCCACTAATACCAAAAACTGATAACTGAAAACTGAAAACTGAAAACTGATAACTGAAAACTGATAACTGAAAACTGAAAACTACCCCCATGACACGAACCGCCAGAATTCAACGCAGAACGGCCGAGACCGAGATCGAGTTGGAGCTATCGCTCGACGGGACCGGCCGGGCCGATATCGTCACCGGCGTGGGCTTTCTGGACCATATGCTCGCGCTTTTGGCCAAGCACGCCGCATTCGATTTGACCGTCAAGGCGGTCGGCGATTTGGAGGTCGATCAGCACCACACGGTCGAGGACGTGGGCATCTGTTTCGGCCAGGCGCTTGCCGAGGCGTTGGGCGAGAAGTCGGGTATCTGCCGCTACGGCCACTTCGCGGTACCCATGGAAGAAACGCTGGCCACCAGCGTGGTGGACCTGGGCGGCCGGGCTTACTTCGTCTTCAATGCCGATTTCCCCACCGCCAAGATCGGCCAGTTCGACAGCGAACTAGTGGCCGACTTCTGGCACGCCGTCGCCGCTAATGCCCTGTGCAATCTGCACGTAACCGTCCACTACGGACGCAACAGCCACCACATTGCCGAAGCGATCTTCAAGGCCACCGCTCGGGCGCTGAGGGCGGCCGTCAGGCACGATGCGCGCATCTCGGACGTACCCAGCACAAAGGGTGTGCTATAAAGCCGCGACCGCTGGTCGCGTCCCAGTGGAAAAGCCTAGCGAGACACCACGGGCTTACCACCGCTGGAGGAAGCCGTCGATTCGTTCTCCTTCGGCGTAATCACAACCACTTTGCTCTTGCCCAGCAGGTAGCGATACGGCGAAGGGTGCCCGTCGTTCTTCTGAAGATGGTGAATCACGACCGAACTCCCGGCGTACACGCAGTGGCGCCAGATCAACACGGCCCCGGTCGAGGCAAATAACACGCCGATCAATCCAACCGTAATCCATGATATGATCGGCTCGTCCTTGATGACGAGCGCTGCGGTGAACGCCACGGCGATGGCCGTCAGCAGGAAACAGCCCAAAGCTGATCGCTCCGTACGTGAGCATGTGGCGATTAACGCATCGACCGCAGACGATCTTGGCGAATTCCTTTTCGGTTTCCGGGTTTCGGTCGAGTGAAATGCGGGTGCAATAGAATATTGTTGCCCCCCTGGGCGAACCGCAACGAACACAGGAACCCAGACGCGTAATTGGCATCGCCCCTCACTCCGATAGTTGCTTGCACCAGTAATCTATTATTGCTTCGTAACCCAAATGGGTCAACCATTGTAACCACGCATTCACCTGGGGGGTATCCAACACTACCGCTTCAACCGGATATTTTGCCCGTGCCGGATTCAGTCGTTGACGTATGTTTCCAGGAACCGGGCCAGGTTGTGGAAGTCCGAGTCGGGCTTGATGTAGCGGACGACCGTCACCAGGGTATCCGGATCGACCAGTTTTTCGAAAGGCACGTAGTTCAGTTCCAACTGGCCGGAAACCGACACCATCACGCCATCCAACCGCTTCTCGACCAACGCCCGGTATGACCCTACGCCAAGCTGGCTACCCAGCATTACATCGAAGGCTTGCGGCCGGGCGCAGCGGCATTCGTAGCCGAGTTGCAAGCCGGTGATTTTGCGTTTCTTACCCGTTTGCTTGGTGTACTCACGGGCCACCAATTCGGAGAAGAGCCGGCTGATATTCAGCCTGGAGATGGCAATATGGCCGTGTTCGTCGCGGGGGATTCCCTTGATGTGCTCGTGAGGCAGGAACTCGGCCAGGCCCTCGGCCATCACGATCACCCCGTATTGCTTCCCCTCGGCTTCTTCTCGAAGTCGCATCATGGATACAATCCGGCCGACCACTTCGTCCATGTTCATGGTCTTTCGGGTTTTGGGCTTTCGCGTCTCGGGATCGACGATCGGCTCGCCCGTCTCGATGTCCTTGATCTGCTCTTGGACCTTGTACTTGCCGGTGATGTCTTCGACGCTAATCACCAGGCTGGCTTCTCCGGCGATGGCAGCCCCGTAGGCCAGCCAACCCGCGCTGCGGCCCATGGTCTCGGCAATGAAATAGCTCCGCGCCGCCTCGCCGTCGGCCAGCAGATTGCGGATCTCCGTGGCCAGCGTCTCCACCGCCGTGAAGTAGCCGAACGTAAAGTCGATTCCCATGTAATCGTTGTCGATCGTCTTGGGCAGGTGGACCACCGGGATGCGATGGCTTCCCTCGGGCAGTTGTTTCTGAAATAGCCTGAACTTATTGGCCGTCTTCAGCGTGTCGTCGCCGCCGATGGAGATCAGGGCATCAACGTCCAGCGATACGAGTGCTTCGTATACCGTCTTCAAAGGAGCGGCCCGCTCGGGATCGTTCAGGTGGGCCGGCTCGGAGACGTTTCGGCCGGGGTTCGCCCGGGCGGTGCCGATGATGATCCCCTGGCTGTTGCGGGTCCGTTTGAGGACCTTATGGTCAATCTGGATGTAGTCGCGGCCCTCCTGCATCGGGTGGTCGGGCCCGAACTCCACCAGGTGCGAATACCCGTGCAAGATGCCAATCACTTCGATGTTGTTCCGCAAGAACGAGACAGCCGCGGTCGAAATCACCGCGTTGGCTGCCGGCGCCGGTCCGCCCGCAAACAAAATGGCAACCCGGCGTATGCTCGACTGCGCCTGAGGCGGCCTGGAAAGGGTACTGCTCATGGGATTTTTGATTTCTGATTTTTGATTTTTGATTTCTGATTTCTGATTTCTGATTTCTGATTTCTGATTGCGTTAGGGGGATTTTCGGGAGGTTTTGGCGGTGGTAGTGAAGATGGCAACCAGTTCGTTGCACTCCTGGATCAGGTCGGCAAGCCGCGACGGTTTAAGCGTGCCGGATTCGGCGAGCAACTCAAGCCAATAGAGTGTCTCGTCGGCCTCGCGAAGTACGATTTCGATAATGGATGCGAAGTGTTTCTTCGAGGAGGCGCGCAGAGCTTCCCGGTAATTTGCACCGACCGATGTGCCGGACTTAAGAACTTGTCGTCCCAGCACATCTCCCAAAGGTCCGTCCGGCATTGCAGCCACGAGCTTAATGATGCGCAGTGCAAAGGACTTGGTTCTGTCGCGTAGTTCGTTACTATCCATTTCTTTGATTTCTGATTTCTGATTTCTGATTTCTGATTTGGGATTGCGCTAGGGGGATTTTCGGGAGGTCTTGGCGGTGGTAGTGAAGATGGCTACCAGTTCGTTGCACTCCTGGACGACCCTCATCAACATATCGTTCCAAGTACCGATATCCAATCCCAAATTAGAAATCAGAAATCAGAAATCAACTGGGCCAGGTGCGTTCGATGAAGGTGGTATCGACGCGGGCCTCGCTGAAGGCCGAGTGTTTGAGAATCTCTTCCAACAGCGGGACGGTGGTTTTCAGGCCGTCCACGCGCAACTCCGAAAGGGCCCGTTTCATGCAGTCGATGGCCTCCACCCGGGTAGGCTGATGAACGATCAGCTTGCCGATCATCGAGTCGTAAAACGGTGAAACGGTATAACCGGAGTGGACGTGCGAGTCGAACCGGACACCTAGGCCGCCGGGCACGATCAGCCGTTCGATCTTTCCCGGCGATGGCCGGAACCTATGCTCCGTGTCCTCGGCGTTGATGCGACATTCCAACGCCGCGCCATGCGAATGTATGTCTTCTTGCTTCCAGGGCAACGGCTCGCCGGCGGCCACGCGGATCTGGGCCTTGATCAGGTCGATACCGGTTACCATTTCAGTAACCGGATGCTCGACCTGGATTCGGGCGTTGAGCTCGATGAAGTAGAACTTGCCTTCGCGATCGACAATAAACTCGACGGTTCCGGCGTTGGTGTATGCGGCGGCTTTCACCAGGCGGACCGCGGCTTCACACATTGCCGTGCGCGATTCTTCGGGCAGTTGCGGGGCGGGACTCTCCTCGATCAACTTCTGGTGCCGCCGCTGCATGGTGCAGTCGCGTTCCCAAAGGTGTACCACGTTGCCGTGCAGGTCGGCCAGCATCTGGACTTCCACGTGACGCGGATGCTCGATGTACTTTTCCACGTAAAGGTCGCCATTGCCGAAGGCGGCCGTCGCCTCGGCCCTCGCCTGCTGCAAAGCCGACTTCAGAGCCAGATCGTTCGATGCCACCCGCATCCCACGGCCGCCGCCACCCGCCGCCGCCTTAATCAGCACGGGAAACCCAATGCCGTGGGCAATCGTCAGTGCCTCGGCCTCATCGGCCACCAATCCGTCGCTACCGGGCACGGTGGGTACGTTGGCATCCCGGGCGAGGCTGCGGGCGGCGTTCTTATCGCCCACCAGCGCCATCGCCTCGTGAGTTGGGCCAATAAACTCGATGTTGCAGCTTCGGCAGACCTCGGCAAAATGAGCGTTCTCGGCCAGAAACCCGTAGCCCGGATGTATCGCCTGAACGTTGCCAATCTCCGCCGCGCTGATCACCCGATCTATTTTCAGGTAACTGTCGGCCGCTTTGGGAGGCCCGACGCAATATGCTTCGTCGGCCATTTCCAGGTATGCCGCCCCCCGGTCGGCTTCGCTGAAAATGGCCACCGTCTCGATACCCAACTCGCGACAGGCGCGGAATATCCGCAAGGCAATCTCACCACGATTGGCTACCAGGATTCGTTGGAACATGGCTCAACTGTAAGTGGTCAGTGGATAGTGGTCAGTGGATAACGATGTACTCAGCACGAGCTTCCTGACTAGAAAACTGGCCACTGACCACTGACCACTGGCCACTGACCACTACCCACTGCCGTTCTACTGCCGCGTATCGACCTTGAACAAGGGCTGACCAAATTCGACCGGCTCGCCGTTCTCGACCAGTACCGCCGCGATCGTTCCCGCAACTTCGGCCGGAATCTCGTTGAAGACCTTCATTGCTTCCACGATGCAGACGGTGGTTTCGGGTCCCACGTGATCGCCCACCTTCACATACGAAGGCGAGTCGGGGTCGGACGCCGCGTAGAAGGTGCCTACGATCGGACTCTTTATCAATAGGAAGTGGTCCTCTTCAGTGCTTTCGGAAGTTAGCGGCGAAGCGGCTTTGACCGGCGGGGTACCACCGGCAGTCGTCGACGAAACGGTTGGAGCCGGTCGGGCAACCGCCTCGGCAATCACAGGCTCGGCACCGCGGCGAAGCTGAATTCGCACCTCGCCCTGCCGCAAGTCTATCTCGCTCAACTCGTGTTCCTTCATCAACTCCACAAGGCGGCGGATCTTCCGCAGGTCGAAAACGTCTTGGGGCGATGAAGATGCGGCCATTCGTATATCTCCAGATATTGCAGTTATCCCGTTTAGCCGGCGTGCTTGCACGCCGTGCTACAATTTTACCGGCGGCCGTCAATCCCACGGCGTGCAAGCACGCCGGCTAAACGCTGCACCGCGGCTTAGTCGACGATAACCTCTTCAAATTCCTTGGGGACACTGGAGAGGACCCGGCGGCCGGTTCGGGTGACCAGCACATCGTCCTCGATGCGAACACCACCCCAGCCCGGCAGGTAAATTCCAGGCTCGATCGTCACCACCATTCCCGGTTTCAGTACGACCTTGCTGTCGATACCCAACCGGGGCGCCTCGTGCACCTCCAACCCCAGGCCGTGTCCCAAGCCGTGTCCAAAATAGCGAGCGAAGCCGGCCTTGGCAATTACCTCTCGGGCTCGAAGGTCCACGTCGTGGGCCAATGCGCCCGGCCGGACGGCGTCGATCGCCTTGCGCTGGGCCTTTAGCACAACCTCGTAAATACGTTTGAATTTGAGCAAAATTCTACCGGTCACCAGCACCCGCGTCAAGTCGCTCTTGTAAAGCCCCCCGTCGGCCCCCCAATCGACCAGGACAAAATCGCTAAAACCTATTTTCTGCTCGGTTACCGTTGCATGGGGCAGAGCCGCCCGATGACCCGCCGCTACAACGCTGGGAAAACTGCATCCGGCCGCCCCACACAGCCGCAATTGGTGGGCAAGCTCGTCGGATATCTCCTTCTCCGTCATCTCCGGCAGAAGACCGGCGCGAATCACGCCAAACGCCTTCTCCGCGTACCAAATCGCCTCAACGATCTGCGATATCTCCTCCTTGTCCTTGATCTCGCGTAACTGCTCGACCAGGCCGGAGGACGCAACAATCTCCACCTTGGGTAACTCGGAGGCTATTCGGTCTCGCAACGAGACGGGCATCGAGTCGCCTTCAATTGCCAGCCGGCCCAGCCGGGCCGACCGGACCCGCTTGGCCACGGTCGCAACCATCTTGGTGCCCGGCGGACGAATCTCCAGGTCCAGCCCAGGGCACTCTTCGTCCAGTTGGGTGGTGTACCGCGAGTCGCTCAGCATTACAGCCCTATCCCGGCAGACGAGCAGGTAGCTGTCGTCGCCGCTGAAGCCGGTCAGATAGGTGACGTTGGTGAAATTGGTCACCAGCAGGGCCTCGGCCCCAGCCCGATTAACCAACCGAGATAGCTTCTCACGCCGCGATTGGAACCGATCCACCACCTTGCTCCTCCCGGAAAAAGGGGTCAGAACTGTTTTTCTGGCAATTGCGTGAATGCCTTGAGGACTGCCACGAAGAAAAACAGTTCTGACCCCTTTTTCTGGCTCAGCACTTGCCGGCAGCAGAACAGAACGTACAGATACCGTCCGCTATCGAGCATGGCACGGGCGGTGTCCAGATCGTATCGGGCCTGCTCGGCCCAGCGTTCAGGAATCGAAGCCACTGTTTGAGAACCTCTTGCTTTCCGTCTTCTTGTATTCGACAGGATTTACAGGATTCACAAGATTCATTCTTCTCATCCTGTCAATCTTGTCTCTCAAACTTCCGGAACTTCCTCTTCACCTCGACAGAGGCGCCGAAGTTGATCAGAAGCCCATCGTCGATACCCGTGGCGGTGAGATAATTGACAAGTTGAACCTCGTGCTGTTTAGCCAGTTCCCGAACGGCTTTCAGTTCGATAATCACCCGGCCTTCGACAACCAGGTCCGCGTAGAAGTCGCCGACCACTTGACCCCGATAGCGAACCGGAACCGGGCACTGCTGCCCGACGCCCAGCCCGGCCTCTTCAAGTTCGATTCTCAGAGCGTTTTCATAAACTTTCTCCAGAAACCCCGGCCCCAGCTCGTTATGCACCCGGTAAGCGCAGCCGATAATGCGTTCCGTAAGTTTATTGATGTCCATGTTCTTATATTGGACAGGATTTACAAGATTTACAAGATTCATTCTTTTCATCCTGTCAATCTTGTCAATCCTGTCCCGTTCTTTTCACCCCGATCTCTCCCGCCCCAAAACCCCTCGACCGTCCATTGCGTCCGAAAAAAGGGAGCGCGTCCCGCCGAAGAAAAGAAACCAGCAATCCGCTCCCGCAACAACACCAAATAGCCACGCCCACCAAACACACTACTGACTAACGCCGGTCTGATCCCATGCGTTTCCCATGTGCCCGCGACGTGACTTGCTACTGTTCGGCCGACGCGGCATTCGGTTCCGTCTCGCCCAACACACGGAAGCCGACGTCGAAGACCGGTTGGTCGGCGTGATAGCTCAGGCGGAATGCAGAGCGGCAACGAATGGGGCGATCGCACCAGGAGCCGCCGCGGACGACCTTTCGGCCGGCAGACGAATCGTCGTTGCGGCCGTCGCTGGCGCCGTAGGGATACGGCCGATATTCCGACCGGGTCCACTCGGCGGCGTTTCCGTGCATGTCGTACAACCCCCACGGGTTCGGGCGGAAACTGCCCACCGGAGCGGCGACACGAAAGCGGGCGTCGTGCCGGACGTCGGCCGGCCGCCACAACGGGATCATGGTCTGACGCCCGGGCCAGCCGAAGTCGTCGACCGACTGGTGCGTGGCGTCGGAGACGTTGGCCGGCGGCGAGAAATCGGCGTCGACCGGCCCATACCAGAGCGGCGTGGCAGCGCCCCCGCGGCAGGCGTATTCCCATTGGGCCTCCGTGGGCAGCGTGAATCGCCGCCCGGTCTTCTTGGAAAGCCATCGGCAGAAGGCCATTGCCCGGCGCCACGAAACGCGAACCACCGGCTGCTCGGGCTCGATCAGGGGAAACCCTCGCTCGCCGGGCGTGTAGTGCAGGCAGTCGCTGTGCTCGTATCCACTCGAGTGCGAGGGATCGAACAAGGCGTACTGCCGGTTGGTCACTTCGAACGTACCGATCAAAAACGGTTTGTCGATGGTGACCGCGGCGGCGGGACGCTCGTCCGCGCAGCCGGCCGTGCTGCCCATGACGAACCGGCCGGCAGGAATCAGCGTCATCTGAAGCGACGTCTCGCCGTCCAACTCGATGGCGACTTGGGCCGGCCGTTTGCCGTCGGCCGTTTGCCGCCGCACGGCCTCGGTCGCATCGAACGGCCAACCGTCGCACTCGATCTCGACTGACGCCGGCGCCGGGAGTGGCTCGGGCACGATCGGTTCGACCGGTCTCTGCGGCGGTCGGTAGATCGCCTCGGGGTCCTCGTCGATGCTGGTGTACCGATCGAGCATCTCACGGCGGCGTTGCCGTTGAAGTCGCACGGGCTCGGCCCCGCGGGCTTCCGCCCAGGTGCCATGTGCCGGGGTGTTCAGATCGATCCAGGTGATCAACCGGTCCCAGTCCTCACGGTCCAACTGCACGTTGTGATGTCCCTTTTGGAGTATCTGCACCAGCTTGGTCGTGTCGGCGTGGAATTCCCACGGCATCAAGACGTGTATGTCGCTTTCGATCGTCGGCCCGCGGCCGCCCCGCCCCAGTTGGTAGTACGAGGGCGCGAACTGGTCGGCCAGCGTGCGGCCGCTGCCCGGCGGCTTCGCCTGGGGACGGGCCGTCAGGTCGGCGATTTCCCGCCCGTCGGGCTGCGGCCGGCCGTTGTGACAGCCGACGCACCGCTTGTCCAACACCGGCTGGAGTTCGCGCCGGAAGCCGAATCCCCGCGGCGGTCCGTACCACGGGCGGATTTCGGCCGCCGGAAGCGAGGCGGCCAGCGTGGTGCGTCGCGGCGGTGCGGTGTTCTGCTTCTCGTGGCAGCCGACGCACGAAAGCACCTCGCCCGGCATGGCCGTGAACCAACTTCGCATCAACTGCACGGCCTTCCCTTCGGCGTCCAACGGCTGGATGGAGATCGGCGTAGAGGCGGGAACGCGGAAATGGGCCGAACCGTCTTCGTGAACCGGCACGGTGCCGATGATTCGCTTCACGTCCCACGGCCCGTCCAACCCCACCCGATCGGTAAAGCCGCCCATGCCGTGGTATGAGAAGTGGTAGCCCACCAGCCGCAGGGCCTTGATCGTTCCCCGCGGGACGCCCTTCGTGCCTTCGCCCGTGTACACGTCGGCCATGAAGACCGTGGCTTCCTTTTGATCCGGCACGACCTTATCGTGAATCATCGGCGGCCTGGGTACCGGTTTCAGCGGGATGGGCTCCAGCATTGCGTAGCCCGGCTCCGCGTGCAGAAGAAGCATGTTGTCGAACACGTCGACCAGGTAGACACCCCAAGGCGACTTGCGGTTCGGCTTGCACGAGACGAGAAAGTGCTTCTCGCTGAGCGGATAGGGATGCAGAAACTTGGGCCAGCTTGCATCGGTTAGCCGGTCGACGATCACCGGCTCGACCCGGCGCCCCCGTCCGGGAATCCTTTGCACGACGCCCCGGGCTTCACGGCGTCCCCTGGCGGGATCGAAGATGACAAGTTCTCCGCTGCGGGCCGCTCCGTGGTAGCTACCCACCACGGCCACCAACTTCGTCGGATGGCCGGGGATCGGCCGGGCGTAGAACATCGTGTTGGGCCAGTAGGAGTTGCTTCCATAACACTCCATCTGCCCCGAGCCGTCCGGGTTCATCTGGAAGAGGATCCGCAGGAAGGCGTGGGGCGTGTCGGTGTACTCCCAGCGGAGATACATCACCCGGCCGCTGTTGGTCACCGTGGGACACCAGTTGTGATCCTGGTCGACCGTGAGCCGTCGGATCGAGCCGTCGGTTTCCAGCAAGTAGAGATTTGTCACGTGCGAGCTTCCCCGAACACACGGCACGCCGATGAACGGGGCGGTGGACGAGAAGACTATCCGGCCGTCCGGCAGATAGCAGGCGTCGTAGTTGCCGACGTCCGGCTCGTCGATAAGCGACAGTTGGCGAAATCCGGAGCCGTCGACGCCGATCTCGTACACCCGCCACTGCCCCTGTGCGGTGGGCATCGAGAACCGCATCCGGCCGGCGTCGAAATGCAAGTCGCCGTCGCCGACGAACCGCCCATCGGGCGGCTGG